>NZ_CAUWGY010000019.1:0-41405 GCF_963558415.1 uncultured Ruthenibacterium sp.
TTCATCGTACGCACAGCATGGTTGTATGGCTATGTGGGTAAGAATTTTGTAAAAACTATTCGCGGCGCGGCCAAAAAATATGGCGCTGTAGAAGTGGTTAACGACCAGTTGGGCAATCCTACAAATGCAGAGGATTTGGCTTATCATCTTTTGAAACTGTGCGTTACACGTGAGTACGGAATTTATCATTGTACGGGTGAAGGCGTTTGTTCTTGGTATGATTTCACTTGTGAAATTCTGAGACTGGCAGGAGTAAATGCTGTGGTTACACCCTGTTCCAGTGCAGAGTATAAGGCAAAACATCCTGCTTCTACAAATCGACCTGCTTGGAGCGCACTGGAAAACCGGATGCTTGCCTGCACAGTGGGGAACGAAATGCGCTCTTGGCAAGATGCATTGAAGAGTTTCTTTGAAAATTGGAAACCGGAGGATTAACTTTATGAAAAAATATTTGATTACCGGCTGCGCCGGCTTTATCGGTTCAAATTTTGTGTATTACATGCTGAATAAGTATGAAGATATTCTGCTGGTCAATTTGGACAAATTGACCTATGCGGGTAATCTTGAAAACTTGAAAGGCGTAGAAGGCGACAAGCGTCATGTATTTGTGCAGGGCGATATCTGCGACCGGGCGTTGGTCACAAGTTTGTTTGAAAAGTATGATTTTGACTTTGTGATAAACTTTGCTGCGGAAAGTCATGTGGACCGTTCCATCACGAATCCCGAGATTTTTGTTGAGACAAACGTCTTGGGCACGGTGAATTTGTTGCAATGCGCTAAGAACGCATGGTACTGTGACGGCGCTTGGGCAGAAGGTAAAAAATATGTTCAGGTTTCCACCGATGAGGTATATGGTTCTTTGGGTGAAGATGGATACTTTATGGAGACTACTCCGTTGTGCCCGCATAGCCCTTACTCATCGTCTAAAGCAAGTGCGGATATGTTTGTTATGGCGTTCCATGACACGTATGGCATGCCGGTGAATATTACGCGCTGTTCCAATAACTATGGTCCCTATCAATTCCCGGAGAAATTGATTCCTCTCATGATCAACAACGTAAAGCATCACAAACAGCTTCCCGTGTATGGCGATGGTATGAATGTGCGTGACTGGTTGTATGTAGAGGATCACTGCAAGGCCATTGATATGGTGGCCAATGGCGGTCGCGTGGGTGAAGTATACAACGTAGGTGGTCATAACGAACGTCCGAATATTTTTATTGTTAAAACCATCATCCAGCAGTTGCATGAAAAATTGCAGGATGCTCAGATCAATGAAGATTTGATTAAATATGTGGCGGACCGTTTGGGACATGATCGTCGCTACGGCATTGATCCCACCAAAATCAAGAACGAGCTCGGCTGGTATCCGGAAACTCCGTTTGAGGTGGGAATCGTCAAAACGATTGATTGGTACTTGGATAACGAAGATTGGATGAATAATGTTACTTCTGGTAATTATCAGAAGTATTATGACGAAATGTATAAAAATAAGTGACTTTTATTTTGAAACAGGAAGAAGCGTATGCTTCTTCCTGTTTTTTTGTTTGTAAAGATTAAAAAAGTATAAAAAATGCGTAAAAGGGAGAAATAGGGAAATGGCTTTCACATTTTTATCAAATTTTTATCAGTTGTTTTTCAAACTTGAACCATACAATAAAATCATTCTGGGGTGTTTTGCGCCCCTGGTTCATGGAAAGGATGCGTTTGCATGATACAGGTGAAAGAGCTTACCAAGCGCTATGGTGACCATGTGGCAGTAGACCACTTGAGCTTTACCGTGGAAAAGGGCGAGATCTGCGGGTTGCTGGGACCGAATGGTGCAGGCAAGTCCACTACGATGAATATGATGACAGGTTATATTTCAGCGACCGAGGGTACGGCAGAAATCAATGGAAGCGATATCTTTGATGAGCCGAGAGCGGCGCGGGCCAAAATTGGTTATCTTCCTGAACAGCCACCGGTTTATCCGGATATGACTCCGTGGGAATATCTTTTGTTTGTGGCTCAGTTGAAAGGATTTGCAAAACCGGATCGGAAAGACCTTGTGAATCAGGCGATGGAACAGACGGGTGTAGTAGATGTAAAGAACCGTCTGATTAAAAATTTGTCCAAGGGGTATCGGCAAAGGGTAGGATTGGCTGGAGCGCTTTTGGGAAGCCCGGAAGTACTGATTTTGGATGAACCCACTGTGGGCCTCGATCCAAAACAAATCATTGAGATTCGTGAACTGATTCGCTCGCTGGCACAAAAGCATACCATTGTTTTGTCAAGTCATATTTTATCCGAAGTGGCCGCAGTGTGTGATAAAGTGTTGATTTTGAGTCATGGAAAACTCGTAGCATGTGATACGCCGGAAAATCTGGCTCAGCGCGCAGAGGGGCAGAATGTGTTGATCGTTACGGCGATTGGAAATGAGACATCGGTACGCAGCGTATTGGAAAGCGTAGCAGGCATCCGTGATATCGTGTTTGTTCCCTGTGAAGAGAAGGAAGCCGTTACGGCGCGAATAGGATATGATACAGGGCTGGATCTCCGCGCTCAAATTAGTGGGGCTTTGGCCACGGCTGGCTATGCAGTTCTGCGCATGCAAAATGAAGTTTTGAGCCTAGAGGATGTATTCCTTGAGTTGACTGGTGAAGAACAGAAAGCAGAGATTCCGGTCGAGTTTTCAGAAGGTGAGAACCTCGCACAGCAAAGTGATGAAGAAGGGGAGAAGAATCATGCTGGCGATTTATAAAAAGGATGTGCGCAGCGCCTTTCATGGCATGTCAGGCTGGGTTGTTTGTGCATTTGTAGTGTTTGTGATTGGCTTGTATTTTATGGCGCTTTGCCTGTCAGGTGGTTATGGTGAATTCAGCTATGTGTTGAATAATTCCATGTTTATGTTTTTGGTGGTAGTTCCTCTTTTGACCATGCGAAGCATGGTGGAGGAGCGGCGGCAAAAAACAGATCAACTTCTTTTGACCAGCCCGGTATCCATATCGGGAATCGTATGGGGAAAGTATTTGGCACTGCTTACGGTGTATGCAATTCCGTTGTTGGTTGCGGCAATTTGTCCACTGATCATGTCAGCGTTCGGCAGTATTTCGTTGATGCGCGCTTATGGAAGTTTATTAGCTTTCTTTTTGCTAGGCGCGGCAACACTTGCAATTGGACTGTTTATGAGCAGCCTGACGGAAAACCAAATCATCGCCGCGCTGTGTACATTTGGCACTTTGATTTTGGTCTATTTAATGCCTAGTATTGCTTCTTTAATCTCCAGCACGGCTTTTGCCAGCGTTGCAGCTTTTACATTGGTGGCGGCGGTGGCCTGTGTATTGGTGTTTCTGATGACAAAAAGTGTCGTGCTTTCAACGGGACTTTTTTGCTTAGTCGAATTGGTGCTTTTTTTGATGACTCGCTTTACGGATGTTCAGTTCGAAGGCAGTTTCGGAAAGATGTTGAATACACTGGCGTTGTTTGATCGTTTTACCACATTTGTGACGGGTGTATTTGATTTGACGGCGATTGTTTATTACATTTCCATTGCGCTGCTTTTTGTATTCCTGACAACACAGGGAATTGAAAAGCGGCGTTGGAGCTGACGGGAAGGGGCGTCATAACATGAAAGAAAAGTTGAAAAAGGCGCTCAACTCTCGTGCGATGAAAAATGGCGCTTATGCCAGCGTAATGTGTGCGCTGATGGTGGTGTTGGTGATTGTTGTCAATTTGTTTGTAGGCGCATTGCCAGAACGATATACGCAATGGGACCTAACTGATAACAGTGTGTACAGTTTATCAAATGAGACCGAAAAACTGTGTGAGAGCATCGATACGGATATCACACTGTACTATTTGGCGCGGACTGGTGGAGAGGATAGTCGCACGCTTTCTCTTTTGCATCAATATGAAGATTTGTCTTCTCACATCAAAGTGGTACAAAAGGATCCGGTGCTTTATCCCACTTTTGGCAATCAGTATGATGCGAGTGATGCATCTCTTGGCAGTGTGATCGTGGATGGTGGCGAACGCTACCGTGTGGTGGATTATACAGATTTGTATCAGCAGTCCATTAATTATGAAACCTATCAGTATGAAACTAGTTTCGATGGAGAAGGTCAAATTACGGCGGCACTGGCCTACGTAAACAGCGACGTTCTGCCTAAAATATACATCTTGCAGGGGCATGGTGAGAGTGGTATTTCCAGTTCTTTGAGCAGTGGCTTGACGCGTCAGAATATGGAGACCGCAACACTCAATCTCTTGACGGAAAATTCCGTCCCTGAGGACGCGGATGTCCTGCTTATTCATTCGCCTACCAAGGATCTTTCGGAAGATGAAACGAACAAAATTGTATCCTATTTGGACAATGGCGGTACTTTGTTGCTGGTCACAAATTATGGCGAATACAGTGACTTCAATTGCCAAGGCTTATGGGTTGACAGCACAGGAGGGAATTGTGATTGAGGGCGATGATGGCGCACATTTGAATCAGTATCCTTACTATATTCTTCCGACCATTATGAGCCATGATATTACAGCCCCGCTTTTAGAGGAAAACAGCAATGTGCTGGTTCCGTTTGCTCATGGTATTGCAATTGATGAAACACTGCCGGACAATGTTACCGCGCAGGCATTGCTCACCAGTTCTTCGCAAGCCTATTGTAAGGGAGATGCTTATGAAAGCAATTCTCTGGAAAAAAGTGATGGCGATTTGGATGGGCCTTTCAATTTGGCGGTAGCAGCCGAAAACAGCGAAACAGGGGCGAGATTGGTTTGGCTGCCCACAGGATATTTATTGGATGATGACACGGACAGTCTTGTTTCTGGCGCCAATTCGGATTTTGTGCTGAACAGTTTTGCCTGGCTGGCAAATTCGGAACAAAGTATTAGCATCCATGCCAAGGAATTGACCATGAGCACCATTACGGTGCCTTCCGATGTTGGAAATTTGCTGGGATTGGGAATCACGATTGTTCTTCCGATTGTTTTGATTATTGTGGGCGTAGTGATTTGGGTACGCCGGAGGAAACGGTAAGATGAAAAGAAATAAATGGTTACCGATGGTATTGGCTGTAGTTGCCATTGGAGTATTGGGTGGCGGCTATATGATCTTGGATCAAATGAGCCGCGAGGAAGACGAGGTGGAAACCGTAGCAGTACCAACGTTATCCGGAGAAATTGACTCGATTGAATACACCAGCGATACGGGAAAGGTGTCGCTGGTCAAAAATGGGGATGTGTGGCAATGGTCTGAGGATGCTGCATTTCCGTTAAGACAAGATTATCCTCAGGCGATGGCAAGCCAGGCACAGACCATTGAGGCGACCTCTCTGGTCCGAAGTGATGGACAGAATCTGTCAGATTATGGCTTGGACGATCCTGCGCAGTCGATTCTTTTGAGCAGCCAAGGCGATTCTATTACATGTCTGATAGGCGATTTGAACAGCTATACCGACGAATATTACATGATGCTCGAGGGTGAAAAAGAAATTTATACGGTTCCTTCTTCCTTCCCAACGACATTCAGTTACGGTTTGTATGATATGATCGAGATGGAGCAGTGGCCAGTGAGCACAGTAAGCAGTGTGAACTCTGTGACTGTGGAGAAATCGGATGGTTCCAGTTGGGAATTGACCGCTTCACAGGAAGACGATGAGGATTTATCCTATCAGGTGGATGGAAAAGAGGCCGACGATACATCTGCCCAGGAATATGTACGCAATATCACATATCTTACAGTGTCCCAGTGTGTCAATTACAAAGCGAGCGATTCAGAATTGACTACCTATGGTTTGGATTCACCAGAGGCCATATTGCGTATTCGTTACTCAGATAGTGCAGAAGATGACTCATCGGTAAGCGAGAATGAGGTGCAGGAGATAACACTTACGATTGGTGCTTCAAACGGAAATGACGGTTATTATGTACGCATCGGAGATTCTCAGGCAGTCAATGTGATGTCCGCTGAAGTATTGGACGAAATTCTTTCCAAAAATGCCGCGGATTTTGAACCTGCCGAAGAGACACAAAGCTCTTCTGGAGAACAAGCAAATTCGTAAGAACAATCGTTTATTAAAAGGAGCCATCCGGACAGATACACGTCCGGATGGCTCCTTTTTGCATAGAATTATTCATTGTGCAATGCTGTGCAGCATTCTTCCAGGGCATCCATGAATTTTTGTGCCGCCTTTGAAAAAGGTTGGTAGCGTTTCCAGATGACGGATGCTTCTGATTCTCGTTTTGGAAAAAGAGGGCGGAAACATAAGTTGCTATCGCCGCTAACATTGATCAATTTATCAAAACATAATGCGTATCCGATCCCTTCTTCTACCATCAAAGAAGCGTTGAATACGAGATTGTAGGTTGCAACGATGTTTAATTGATCGATATCACGATGAAACCATTTTGTCATTTCCCAATCACCATTTTTTTGTGCGGAAACAAGAAGTGGTTTATCCCAAAGATCGTCTGGTGTGATTTGTTCTTTTTGAGAAAGCTCGGAGTCTTTGCGCATCAAAACACCCCACGTGTCACGAATGGGAATTTTGATGGAATGATAAATTGTGGTATCAATGGGACCGTAGACAGCGCCGAGGTCAATGAGACCTCTGTCCAACTGTTCCATTACAAAGGCAGCATTTCCACTGAGAATATGGTAGTGAATGTCCGGGTACTTTTTGCGCAATTTACAGGCGGCCTGTGCAAATAGGCGGATGCTGTCGGATTCACCAACCCCAATGTAGACATCTCCCGCAATTGCTTCTTCGCAAACAGAAAGTTCTTTTTCTGTGATTTGGACAAGTCTCATAATTTCCTCTGCCCGTTTGCGTAGAAGCATTCCTTCTTCTGTTAAAATGACTTTTCGTGATCCTTTTGTACCTCTTAAAAGCAGTTGTTTGCCAACCTCGCGTTCCAATTCTTTTAGTTGAATTGAAAGAGCGGGTTGGGAAAGATGGAGCGATTTTGCCGCTGCAGAAATACTTTGTTCACGCGCAACAGCCAAAAAATATTGTAATACCCGCAATTCCATAAAAACACCTTTTGCATAGATTTTTTTTATATTATAACATAATAAATAAGTATTTGATATAGATGTTGTGCGGCATTATACTGATATTGGAAGATGGCAATAGAAGCATACACAAGGGAATGGTTTGTATGACAGGCAAAATGGATGCACAGGATTTAATTTTAAATTTAAAGGCTGCGGGATTTGATACTGTACAACTCAAAAAATTCCTTTTTATAAGGGAAGAAGGCACCCTGTTTCAGCAGCTTGAAATGCTGGCCAGCCAGAGGGAACATCTTCTCGAATGTGTTCATTGCTTTGAACAAAAAATTGATTGTTTGGATTATTTAGTATACCGGATCCAACAAGAAAATGGATCGGTCTGACGGATGGAGGAAAGCTTTATGAAAACGATTCAAAATCAGGTGTTTGACCAAGAACGTGCACTTTATGGAATGAATGATGTACGAGTAGAGGATTGTTCTTTTGACGGGCCTGCTGATGGCGAGAGTCCTTTCAAAGAAGGAAAGAATCTAGAAATAGAGAGGTGCTTTTTCAATCTTCGTTATCCTTTCTGGCACGATCACCATCTTGTGATCCGGAATAGTGAAATGACACAGCTTTGTCGGGCGGCAATTTGGTATTCACATGATATTGAAATTTCCGATACGAAATTGCATGGAATCAAAGCACTAAGAGAATGTCATGAGGTAAAAATGCAAAACTGCAACATTGTTTCTCCGGAATTTGGATGGTTTGTAGATGGCATACGGATGGAAAACAGTGAAGTGGAAAGCGAATATTTTATGCTGAAATCCAAAAAGTTGGATTTTAAAAATGTCAATCTCGACGGCAAATATGCATTTCAATACGTTGAAAATTCTACATTTGATCATTGCTGTTTTAATACAAAGGATGCACTTTGGCATGCCAAAAATGTTCATGTGCGCAACAGCGTGCTCAAAGGCGAATATCTTGCGTGGTATTGCGAGAACGTTACATTTGAAAATTGTACAATCATTGGAACGCAACCGCTGTGTTATTGCAAAGGACTTCGTCTGATTGACTGCAAAATGGAAGAAACCGATCTGGCTTTTGAAAAAAGTGATGTACAAGCCACACTTACAACACCAGTTGTAAGCATAAAAAATCCACGTTCAGGTTATATAGAAGTTCCATCCGTTGAGACCATCCTTATGGATGACCCGGATGCACAAGGAAAAGTAATTTTGAAATCCGCCCAAGCGGATTCCAGTTCGCTACATGCCATGTGAGGAAAAAACGATGAGAAGATGGGTTGGTCTTTTGGCAATTGCGCTTATGGGATGGGAGCTGGTAGCCTGTGGAACAGAGGAGAAAGGGGCGAACAGTGCAACACAGCCGATTTCTAGCTTTAGCAAAAGCGAGGAGGAGTCCACTATGGAGAAAGATGTTTTTTATATTCAGGTAAATGACACCGTGTTTACAGCAAAGTTTGAAGATCATTCTAGCGCGGAGGCTTTTAGAACATTGCTGGAGAGTGGTCCTTTGACCGTCTCGATGCGTGATTATGGCAATTTTGAAAAAGTTGGAGACCTTGGACAAAGTTTGCCACAAAATGACACCTCAATCACCACAGTGCCGGGAGATGTAATTTTATACCAGGGAGACTCCATTACAATTTATTACGATACAAATTCCTGGACATTTACAAGACTTGGCAGAATCCAGAATGTAACGAAAGAGGAACTTGTTGAAGCATTAGGCTCCGGTGATGTTACAGTCGTATTTTCGTTGGAAGATCCAAACGCAGAGTGAGAAAAAAGGCAGCCACGCATTTTTCGTGACTGCCTTTTTGCAAAATAGACCTAACGATTCCGATAAAGTTCTGGACCATCTTGGTACAAATCTTTCCCAAAAGAGTCCACAACTACGATTAAGGGCATATCCTCTACGACAAGACGTCGAATTGCCTCACTGCCCAAATCCTCGTAACAGATTAACTCCGCCTGCTTTACACATGCGGCAGCCAGTGCACCGGCGCCGCCAATAGCAGCAAAGTAAACAGACCCTGTTTCCTGTATGGCTGTGCAAACCGGTTGACTGCGAGATCCTTTTCCAATCATACCCCGCAATCCCATATGCAAAAGCGTAGGAGCATAGGCGTCCATTCGGCCGCTGGTAGTAGGTCCGCAGGAACCAATGATTTGACCGGGTCTGGCCGGAGTAGGGCCAGCATAGTAGATGACAGCATCGTTCAACTCGATGGGGAGAGGTTCTCCTTTGTCAACCAATTCACACAGACGCTTATGCGCAGCGTCCCGAGCGGTATAGATGACGCCGGATAATAATACTTGGTCGCCGGCATGGAGGGAACGCACCTTTTCTCTAGTAAGAGGCGTTGTAATTCGATGTTCCATTATAGAATCGCCTCCTTATGTCTTGTCACATGACACCCGATGTTCACTGCTACAGGCATTCCGGCGATATGTGTGGGGAAGGTTTCAATCTGAAGGCCCAATGCCGTTGTACGCCCTCCAAATCCTTGAGGCCCAATTCCCATTTCGTTGATGCGGTCCAGCAATTCACATTCCATCGCAGCATAGTAAGGGTCTGGATGGTGGCTTCCAATCGGGCGCAACAAGGCTTGCTTGGCAAGCAGCGCCGCCCTCTCAAAAGTGCCTCCGATTCCCACACCCACAACGATGGGGGGACATGGATTGGAGCCCGCGCAGCGGACTGTGTCCAGAACAAAATTCTTGACGCCTTCCTCTCCGTCCGAAGGTTTAAGCATAGCCAAGCGACTCATATTTTCCGACCCAAAACCTTTGGGAGCAACAGTGATTTTTACTTGATCGCCTGGAACCAGCCGTACGTGCAAAACCGCAGGGGTATTGTCTCCGGTATTTCCACGTCGTATGGGGTCTTTTACTACGCTTTTACGCAAGAATCCCTCGGTATATCCCTTCGCAACACCTGCATGGATCGCGGCCTCAAAGTCACCTTCAATGTGTACATCCTGGCCGACTTCACAGAATATGCAAGCCATCCCCGTATCTTGGCAGATTGGAAGATTGGTTTGCCGAGCGGCATCCAGATTTTTGCACAATGTGTTCAAGGTGCTTTGGGCCAGTGGCCAAGGTTCTAGTGCCGCTGCATGGCGCAAGGTCGTTTCCAGATCTGGGGGAAGAGTCTGGTTGGCTTCGATGCAAAGTTGTGCAACCGTATCTCTTATGTCCTGTGCAAGGATTGTTTTCAAAGCCGTGCCACCCCCGTTTCGCGTGCAGCCTTTGCCACCGCCTTGGCCACGGCATCCGCCACACGGGAATCAAAAGCGCCGGGAATAATGTATTCTTCATTGCGCTCATCATCTGTTACAAGGTCTGCAATTGCATGCGCAGCCGCTACTTTCATTGCAGTATTAATGTCTCGTGAACGCACCTGCAAGGCACCTTTAAACACGCCGGGAAAAGCCAATACATTGTTAATTTGATTGGCGTAATCACTACGCCCGGTTCCAATGACGCGCACGCCGGCTGTCTTTGCTTCTTCGGGTGTAATCTCCGGAACCGGGTTTGCCATGGCGAATACAATCGGATCTTTGGCCATTGTATGAATCATCTCCGGTTTCAATGCGCCGCCCACAGAAACACCAATAAAGACATCCGCGTCCACCAGCGCATCGGATAATGTTCCACGCATTCCGGTAAGGTTCGTAATATCGCACAACATGGCTTTATGGTCCGCAATTCCTACGCCACGCTCTTTGTATAAAATTCCATTTTCATCACAAGCAATTACATCTTTGACACCTGTGGCCAATAGCATTTTGATAATTGCCGTGCCGGCCGCTCCGGGACCGTTGACCACAACGCGTATGGAACCGATGTCCTTTCCAACCACACGCAGAGCGTTTAACAGGGCTGCGGTGACTACAATGGCAGTGCCGTGCTGGTCATCATGAAATACAGGGATGTCAAGTTCTTTTTCCAGCCTTTCCTCGATGGAAAAGCAGGCGGGAGAGGCAATATCCTCTAAATTGATACCGCCGAATACGGGCGCAATCAAGCGCACTGCTTCGATTACTTTTTCAGGATCCTGCGTATCTAAGCAGATGGGAAACGCGTCTACTCCTCCAAATTCTTTGAATAGAATCGCTTTGCCTTCCATTACCGGCTGTGATGCGGCCGCGCCAATGTTACCCAGGCCCAGTACGGCCGTTCCGTTGGATACCACTGCCACCAAATTTCCCTTGGAAGTGTAGGTGTATGCATCCGCGGGATTTTCGGCAATGGCGCGGCAGGGTTGTGCCACTCCGGGCGTATATGCGGTGGATAAGTCATCTCGCGTTTTTACGGGAACTTTGCTCACCACTTCAATTTTTCCTTGGTGCTGCGCATGCATCTCCAGCGCTTTTTTGTAATAATCCATATTGGTTCTCCCATCCCTTTTGATTTTTCGAATATTTCAATATAAGTATAACAAGACAGAGAAGGAGAGAAAAGAGAGATTCCATTTTTTATCGCATAAATTTTACAAAACCGCTATCTTTTCGGGGCAATAGTATGGTATGATAACAAAAGCGCATCCAATGAAAAAGCATCAGGAGCGCAATCAGGAGGCAGTAAATGAAAAAGTTGTTGAATTTCTCTTTGGTTCTAGCACTTTGTGCAGGAATGCTGGCAGGATGTACCGGTGCGGCTTCATCTTCTTCGTCCAGTTCTTCCTCATCCGCTTCGTCTGTGGCTTCGTCCAGCAGTGAATCTACCAGTGCTCCGGAAGTTGATTTTAGTGCCGGACTTACCGCCGATGGCTCCTTTGAGGGCATCACAGCTCTGGATTATGTAACGTTGCCAGAGGATTATGATCATATTAGTTTACCGGCCGATGTAACAACGGCTTCCGACGAGGACATCCAAACGAAGGTGGACTCTTTGTTGGCTGGATTTGCTACCTATGAGCAATTGACCGATGTAGAGGTAAAAGAAGGCGATACAGTCAATATTGACTATGTAGGCAGTGTGGATGGCGTTGAATTTGACGGTGGAAGCACACAGGGAAATGGCACCAATGTGGTGGCTGGATCGACCAACTATATTGATGACTTTTTGACACAGATCATTGGCCATAAGCCTGGAGAGACTTTCGATGTAAATGTCACGTTCCCTGACCCGTATGAAAACAATCCGGATTTGGCGGGAAAGGACGCTGTGTTCAAAACCACCATTAACTATGTGCAGGGTGAGGAAATTCAGCCGGAACTGACCGATGACTTTGTAAACGAAAATCTGAATTCCACTTACGGATGGACCACGGTGGAAGAGATGCGTGCAGGTATTGCAACGGACTTGATCGAGAGTCAACGTTCCAATTATGTGGCAGAGTATATTGTGGAAAATTCTCAAGTCAGTGATGTACCGGAAAGTGTCATAACATTTGTGAAGAATACGATTTCCAATACGTATCAAGTGATGGCCAGCCAATATGGAATGGATGTGAATGATTTGCTGTCCAGCATGGGCGTTGGTAGCTTGGACGAGCTTATGGAGTCAAATCAGGAGGATATTCGAGAAGAAGCTGAGCAACTGCTGATTCAGCAGGCCGTTGCAGAGAAGGCGGCTATTGAAGTAACCAAAGAGGACGTTATGTCTATGGCAGGTTTGACGGAAGAGACCTATCAGCAAGTTATGGAGGTCTATGGAGAACCCTATATGTATATGACAACGCGTACCAATTTGGCGGGCGAGTACTTGCTGGACAATACCGTAGAGGCTTAATATAAGGCGTCGGATGCGAATGAGAGAAGCATCCGACGCTTTTTTTCAGGATATAAATATTGTGTGTTAAGTAGAGCAAATCGGATTTTTTTAGCATGGCCCCTTGACAAATTTGAAAAAATAGAGTTTAATGCTATTAAACCAATGAGGCGGAGATAAAACCGGAGGCGCACGCAAAGAGAGCCCTGTTGCTGGAAAAGGGTCGAGAGCGAACCGGTAAATGGACCGCTGAGGGCGGAGTGAACCGGCTTGACCGAAGTAGCTTACGACGCGTGCTCGCGTTATAGGGCAGAGAGTGTGTTGGCACTCTCGCAAAGGGGTCGCCATAAATGGGCGGCAAGTAAGGTGGTACCGCAGGCTTTGATTTTCAAACGCTTGTCCTTGCACTTGGCAAGGATGAGCGTTTTTTATTTTGGTTTAATGCGTTGGAAGGGAGATGGGCGAACCGTGAAAAAACAGATAACAAGGCGATGGCGATGGTGTAAGAAACTCAGGACCGCCCATTTACTCATACATTAATAGAAAAAGAGGAGTTTTGCTTTATGAATTTAACGAAAAAATGTTTAGCCATCGCTTTGTCTGCGTTGTTTTCTTTGAGCTTATTGGTAGGGTGCACTGGTGAATCTGGGACAAGTGGTGTTTCAGCATCTGAGACGGAATACAAAGTAGGCCTGATTCAGTTAATGGAACATCCTTCACTGGATGAAATCCGTGTGGCAATTGAGGATGAATTAGCTGCGAAAGCAGAGGCAGAAGGATTCACCTACACCTATGATTATCAAAATGCACAAGGAGATACGGCGACCATTGCAAATATCTGCCAAAAATTTGTGGCCGATGATGTAGATGTGATTATAGCTATCGCAACACAGGCCGCTCAGGGGGCTGCTACGGCCGTAGAAGGAACGGATATCCCGGTAATCTTTAGTGCAGTAACGGATCCGGTGGCCGCGGGACTTGTGGAAAATACAGAGGCACCGGAAGGCAATATTACTGGTACATCCGATGCCATTCCGGTTTCTAAGATTTTTGATCTGGCCGCAGAGCTGACACCAGATGTGGAAAGTTTTGGCCTGATTTATAACACGAGCGAAATCAACAGTGTATCCGTGATTGAACAGACAAAAGAATATTTGGATTCAAAGGGAATTTCCTATGTGGAAAATGCAGTTACTGCCACGGGCGAGGTGCAGACGGCTGCCCAAAATTTGTTGAATAAGTGCGATGCTGTATTTGCCCCCATTGATAATACCGTGGCTTCGGCTATGCCGATTTTAGCGGAAGAAGCCATCAATGCCAAAAAGCCGGTTTATGTGGCTGCGGACAGTATGGTTGCTGATGGCGGACTGGCAACCGTAGGGGTCAACTATACCAATTTGGGTACCCAGACTGGGGATATGGTAGTGAAGGTCTTGACAGGAACAAGTGTGTCCGACATTCCGGTAGAAGTGTTAAAGGACAACGCTGTGGTAGTCAATGAGGAGACCGCTCAGGCCATTGGCGTAGACGTATCTCAATACGTGCAATAAATAAACTTCATTGCGCCGCTCTGAAAATGAGGGGCGCACATCTGTATCAAAGGAGCCGGAAAGAATGAGTATTCAAATTTTACTGACCAATACAGAGCAAGGTCTCATTTACAGCCTGGTGGCCCTTGGGTTGTATATTTCTTATCGTACATTGGATATTGCGGATTTAACTACAGACGGATCTTTTACCTTGGGCATTGCGTGCAGTGCGATTCTCACTTCTATGGGACATCCGATTTTGGGGCTTGGAGCTGCGCTCATTGCGGGAGCCATGGCGGGTGGTGTGACAGCAATTCTTCAGACAAAGCTGGGGGTACAGCCGATTTTAGCCGGAATTATTACTATGACGGGCTTGTACTCTATCAACTTAATGATTATGGGAAAATCGAATTTAACGTTGCTTCGTGTGGATACATTGTTCCGAGCGGCTGAGGAATTGATGCCTTACGGCACGTTGGTATTGGCGGGAATGTTTGCAGTTGTATGTGCAGTGCTGCTTGTTTTGTTTTTGCGCACTCAGTTGGGACTGTCTTTGCGTGCCACAGGAGACAATCGTGATATGGTGGCCGCTTCATCGATTAACCCAGCCTTTACTACTACGGTGGGACTTTGTATTGCCAATGCGCTAATCGCAGTTTCCGGCGGACTTTTGGCGCAGCAACAGGGGTATGGCGATCTGACGCTGGGTACTGGTATGGTGGTCATTGGATTAGCCAGCTTAGTCATTGGGGAAGTACTGGTAGGACGCGGCGGCATCGTGCGAGGCGTAGTAGGTGCATTGATCGGTTCCATCATTTACCGTGTGCTTACGGGAATTGCTCTTACCTCCAATCTGGGCGCCAGCAATCTAAAGCTCGTATCCGCAGTCATTGTGGCCGCGGCTATTTCATGGCCCGCTATCCGGGATAAAATTCTGTTTTACAAAAAACGCAAGGAGGCGGACAAAGAATGCTGACACTGAAGCATGTTTCCAAAACCTTCAATCCCGGCACTGTGAATGAGAAAAAGGCGCTGGAGGATTTATCTTTGCATCTTGCACCGGGAGATTTCGTCACCATCATCGGCGGAAATGGCGCGGGAAAATCTACATTGTTCAATGCTATTGCGGGTAGTTTTTTTGTGGACAGCGGCCACATTGTACTGGACGGTGAGGATATGACTTTCCGGCCGGAGTATAAGCGTTCCCGCTACATTGGACGTCTGTTTCAGGATCCGCTGAAGGGTACGGCTCCCCACATGACCATAGAGGAAAATATGGCTCTGGCTTATTTGCGTACTGCCAAAGCATCCAGTGCTTTCTCGACCATTACCAAAAAGGACCGGGATTATTTTGCCCAGCGTTTGGCCGCACTAGAGTTAGGGCTTGAAGATCGGCTCAAACAGCCGGTCGGCCTTCTTTCCGGCGGTCAGCGTCAGGCGTTGACGCTGCTGATGGCCACCTTGGTCACACCCAAATTGTTGTTGCTGGACGAGCACACTGCTGCATTGGACCCTGGTACAGCGGAAAAAGTGTTGGACCTGACGAAGAAAATTGTAGCCGAAAATCATATTACTTGCTTGATGATTACGCACAATATTTCATCGGCGTTGGAGTTGGGCAAGCGTACGATTATGATGGACAGTGGAAATATTGTCCTGGATATCTCAGGTGAGGAGCGTGCTCGGACCACTGTAGATGGACTTTTGGAAAAATTCCATACAAAAACGAACAAGGTATTGGACAACGACCGAATCTTGCTCAGTGAATAAAAAAGAGGTGCATGCCAATTGGCATGCACCTCTTTTGTTCACTGGGTCATCATCTTAGCTGTGAAAAAATCTAAGCGGCATGACCTGAGTCATACCGCTTAGAATGATTTTTATTTTCTCCGTGCAACAAGCCGCAAAATATAAAGGAACATGTTGATGAAATCCAAATATAACTGCAAGGCGCACATAATTGCACCTTTGTGTGCCATGTCCGGATCGTTGAGAGTCGCCGCGTGGTAACGTTTAATCATCTGAGTATCGTATGCGGTATACCCCATAAACACAGCTAGACCGATAAAGCAGACTACCTTATCAAACATTTCCATGGGAAGGAAAATGGCCAAGATCCAATATAATGCCAAGAAAATTACTCCTGCAAATAAAAAGGAACGAAGACCAGTTAAATCACGTTTGGTAAAATAGCCGTAAGCTGCCAGTACGCCGAAGTACAAAGCGGTTAGACCGAACACATACACCATTGTAGCCACGTTATATATTAAAAACAACGTGGAAAAAGTCAATCCGTTGAGGATGGCGTATACAAAGAACAACGCTGTAGCTCCGCCTGCACTCAATTTATGAAGTTTGGCTCCCAGTGAAATAACAGTAATGATTTCAGCAATAGCCAATATATAAGGCAAATAGGGAATGCTAACGCACAAAAGCCATGTGACACCGGTTAAATAACCCACGTACGCCGTGACAAAGGTCGCCAACAGGCCCAACCCCATCCAGCCAAAGGTTTTGGTAGTATAAGCGCTCAGTGGTTCTGCTGTGCTTCCGTCCATCCAATCCATTGGGGGCTCGTTAAACATGGAATTGTTTCTGTCCATGGAAAAACCTCTTTTCTTTATTCAATTTTGGGAACGTTTGGTTAGGTTCAGTATAGCATCGTTAACGGTCGTTTTCAAGGAAAATTGCGCACAAATCCGTTAGAATGTCCGAGGGAAGCATTCCCTGCATAGAAAGACGCTTGGCGCAGCGATCCGCCGCAAGGCCATGAAGATAAACACCACAAACTGCGGCTTGCCAGGGTTCTAGTCCTTGTGCGGCCAATCCAGCGATAATACCAGCGAGCAGATCTCCGCTTCCGCCGCGCGCAAGCCCGGCATTTCCTGTGTGGTTTTCGTACAGCTCTCCCCACGGTGTTGCCACCAGGGTGCGGTGGCCTTTCAAAATGGTAACAGCTCCGCTCTCGCGTGCAAAATTCAATGCCGTCCCGGCACGGTCGGCCTCGATTTCACGGATTGAACGCCCCGTCAGCCGGGCCATTTCACCCGGATGCGGTGTAACGATCAAACGACCGGATAGTCCCATCAAAAACAATTTATCGTTCGAAAGGCTGCATAAACCACCTGCATCCAAGATAACTGTACCAGTAGATGTCCCCAACGCAGTTTTCATCTCCAGCGCGGTGGCAGAGTCGGGCTCTTTTCCGCATCCTGCTACACATACAGTTGCTTTGGACGCAGCCAAAGCAAGCCCATCGTTATCAGGCAAAGAGAGATAAGTGGGTTCCAGCGCGTGCTGCGCTACGGTAGAAATTACCAGTTCATCAGCGGCAAGTGTTACCAAACCGGCCCCGGCACGAAGTGCACCGCATACACATAACACAGCCGCCCCGCGATATTTTGCACAGCCACATACCGCCAGTACTTTTCCGTAACTTCCCTTATGGCTTTCTGGAGACCGATGGGGAAGATTGCGAAACACTAGTTCATTTGTAATTTTTGTGGCCATTATAGTACGCTCCTTTGGGAGATTTATGTTATACTAAACATGTTTGATTTTAGTATAACATGAAAGGGGCAGTTCGCCAATGGATAGCGCGTTGAAAAAATGGGTGAACGAAAGCGATAACCTGGTATTTTTTGGCGGTGCAGGGGTTTCCTGCGAGAGCGGTATTCCCGATTTTCGAAGTACGGATGGCCTTTACCATCAGACTTGGAATCACTCGCCAGAAGAAATTCTGTCCCATCATTTCTTTTGGGAGAACACAGAAGAGTTCTATCGTTTTTACAGAGCAAAAATGTTGTATCCGGATGCACAGCCCAATGCCGCACATAGGATGCTGGCCCATTTGGAAGCACAGGGAAAGCTGCGGGTTGTAATTACCCAGAACATCGATGGATTACATCAGGCCGCAGGGAGCAGGAACGTATTGGAACTGCACGGAAGCGTCCACCGCAACCATTGTACAAAATGCGGCAAACCGTATGGGCTGGAGACGATTTTGTCAGGTGATGGAGTGCCGTACTGTACTTGCGGTGGCGTGATCAAGCCGGACGTGGTTTTATACGAGGAATCTCTGGATCAGCAGGTGCTGACAAAAGCAATGCGCGCCATTGCCCAGGCGGATGTACTGATCGTGGGCGGCACATCGCTGAATGTGTATCCGGCGGCCGGGCTGCTTCGGTATTTCGGCGGCCGGGCGCTGGTGGTCATCAACAAGACGCCCACCCCGGCCGATAAGGGGGCCACGCTGGTGTTGCAGGGTGAGATTGGCAAAATTCTGGGCGATGCTTAAAAAACAGCTCTGTGCATTGAGCACAGAGCTGTTTTTATTTATTGACCGCAGGCGGATTTGAATTCAGTCCATACCTGCATATGCGCCTCTTCCGCCTCAGCGGAAACCGGCTGAATCATTTCGATGTCATTCTCCTCCAAAAAGCCTTCGGGAAGCACCAAAAGTTCTTTGGTAGCCTCGTCAAACAGTTCCTCAGCCGCCTGGTTGGTGCAGTAGTATCCCATATACTCAAAGCACTGTTTGCCTACTTCTGGGTCCAGCAGATAGTTGATGAACTGATAAGCTGCATCTTTGTTGGGGGCGTTTACCGGAACAAACTGAGCCATCAGGCCGAAGCCGAGTCCTTCCGTGGGATAGGCAATTTCCAAATCGCTGCGGTTGATCTTGGCTAGATATGTCTGGCTGGTGTACATGACAGCCGCGGCCACTTCACCCGAAATTAGAAGGTCCTGCGTATTGGCATCTTGGATGGCGCGAATGTTGGGCGCCAGCTCCAACAGCTTTTCGCCGGCAGATTGAATCACAGCGGGATCCTCTACATTGTAGCTTTCACCCATCAGCTTCAAAGCCATGCCGTCAATGACGCGGTAGTTGCCGATAATGGCCAAGTTGTCAGCCAAAGAAGAATCCCACAGATCTTCGTAACTGGTGATTTCCTTGCCCACTAGAGCCGGGTCGTATACAATGGTCATCACGCCCGCGCCGTGGGGAACAGTGTATTTGTCTTCGGGGTCAAAAAACTGACCTTGATAGATGGGATTGACATTGCCTAAGTTGGGAATTTTGTCTTTGTCCAGCTCACTGACAAGACCTTCATCAATGGCAGTTTTGATAATGTAGTCGTCCGCAATTACTACATCGTAATCACCGCCTTTGGAAGTTTCCAGCCGAGATAACATAGTCTCGTCTGTGTCAAATGTGGAATAGTTTACCTTGATACCGGTCTCCTGAGTGAAGCCGTCCAGCACTTCCTGAGGAAACATCTCACCGAAAGCAAACAGGTTCAGTTCGCCGTTCGCAGCCGTGGAACCGGCTGTCGTGCTGGATGCGGAACCGCCGCTGCATCCAGCCAAAAGGGAGAGACATAATGCGCCGGCCAAAGCCAATGCAAAAAGTTTTTTCATAACAAACCTCCAAAACACAATTTTATCGGTGTTTGGAACGGCGGGGCCGTCCCAGCACCGCTGAAAGGGCAACCAGAAGAATCGTGGCGGCAAGCATCAGAGTGCACAGCGCGTTGATCTCCGGTGTCACACCCACTTTCAACTGAGAATAAATCAAAATGGGGAGAGTGTTCACATTCACACCTGTGACAAAAATGCTAATAATGACATCGTCAAAGCTCATGGCGAAGCTCAAAAGCATACCTGAGGCGATGGCCGGCGCCAACAGGGGAAGGGTCACGTCGAAAAAGGCGCGTGCATCCCCGGCACCTAAATCTCGTGCGGCCTCCACGAGACTGGGATCCATGCCTACCAGCCGGGCCTTCACCAGCATGTAAACATAAGGAATGCAGAAAACAGTATGGGACAAAATCAGTGTGGTCATGCCGAAGGGCAGACCCAACAGAGAAAAGAAGGCCATAAATACCATGCCCAGAATAATTTCCGGAATCATGATGGGCAGCATGGAAAGGTACTCTACAGGCCCCTTACTGCGGGCACGGATGCGCGAGAAACCGACTGCACCCAAGGTGCCGATGATGGCTGCGTTTACACTGGCGCATACGCCTAGAAAAATGCTGTTGAGCAGTGCTTGGAAAATGGCTTCATCCTGGAACAGCATCTGATACCATTTCAGAGAAAAGCCACTCCACACACTGGTAAGTTTATTTTCATTGAAAGAATAAATCGCGACCAAAACAATCGGCAGATAAAAAATCACGGTGACAATGCCAAGAAACAGATTGGGCAGGAAGGTGCGGTTTTTCATAGCAATCCCTCCAGTTCATCTGAATGGGTCACGCGTTTGTATACAGCAATCATCAGTGTGGTCATGACCATTAATGCTACACTCAGAGCAGCGGCAAAAGGCCAGTTGTGCGCTTTCATCAACTGATCCTGAATGAGACTGCCCACGAGCACTACTTTATTGCCGCCCAGAATATCTGCGATAAAGAACAGTCCCATGGAGGGGATGAAAGTTAGAATCACACCGGATAAAAGACCGGGCAGCGTCAATTTCAATGTCACCGTATAGAAAGCCTGCCAAGGGGAAGCACCCAAATCACGTGCGGCCTCCACCAGGCTCCAGTCCATTTTTTCCGCACTGGAGTACACAGCAAAAATCATAAATTGCAGCAATGCATATACCATGCCAACTACCACGGCAGGATAAGTATACAGAAGCTTGAGCGGAGTTTGAGTGAGCCCCAAACCCATCAAAAGTTTGTCCAGAGTGCCATTGGCTCGGAAAATAATAATCCAACCATACATTCGAATAAGAGAAGATGTCCAAAATGGGATCATCAACAGCATCATCATACGTTTTTTCCACACGGGAGACAGTTTGGCCATAAAATAGCCGAAGGGATACCCGATGGCCACAATGAACAGCGTACTGGTGATGGCCAGTTTGAACGACTCGGCAAAAGTCTGTAAATAGACCGGATGAAAAATGTTTTTGTAGTTGTCCAGGGTGAACTGGTTTACAACGCCCCACACTTCTGCACGCGTCTGAAAGCTGAGCACTACCATATAAATCATAGGGCCAAGTACAAACAACAAAGTGAATAAGTACAGAGGTACCACAGTCAGCCACAGTTTGGAATGCTTTTTCATACATTTTCCTCCACGTCTACAGGAACCGCGTGAGATGGATTCCAAGTTACGTGTACCTGGTCACCGGACTCTACGTCCATGTCGATGCCGTGGCGGCTGGCCACCAACTCCGTGCCATCCGCAAGTGTGAGGGAAATACGAAGCATGCCACCTGCAAAACTTTTTTCTTTCACCGTTGCAGGAAGTCCGCATGCATCTGGCTCTGCTGTAAACTCAAGTTGTTCACTTCGAACCGCCACAGATAATGTTTGCCCCGGAAGGTAAGTGTGGTTTTGATCCATAGCACCGGCACATCCACCGGCACAAGCGATATGCACCACTCCGTTTACCTGTTCTGTAACTTGACCGGTCAATACATTGGCTGTGCCTACAAATCGGGCCACGTAACTTGTACGAGGACGATCGTATACATCAGACGGAGTTCCAATCTGTTCAAATCGTCCGTCACGCATGACAGCGATACGATCTGACATGTTGAGTGCTTCTTCCTGGTCATGGGTGATATAAATAAAGGTCAGACCCAACTGTTTTTGCAAAGCTTTCAGTTCCAGTTGCATTTGACGACGAAGCTGAAGATCCAGTGCACCCAATGGTTCATCCAGTAAAAGGACGCTGGGTTTATTGACCAATGCGCGGGCAATCGCCACTCGTTGACGCTGTCCACCGGAGAGTTCCGACGGCATACGTTTTTCGTATCCCTTTAATTGAACCAGCTCCAAGGCCTGTTCCACTTCCCGGCGGATGTTGTCTTTATCCGTCCGCTTCAATTTTAGGCTGTATCCGATGTTGGCCGCCACGGTCATGTGGGGAAATAACGCGTAGTTTTGGAACACGGTGTTTACATCGCGCTTATTGGGTTCGGTATCCGTTACATCCTTTCCGGAAAGAATGACCTTTCCGCTGTCGGGAGTTTCCAGACCGGCAATGATACGCAACGTAGTAGTTTTACCGCAGCCAGAAGACCCTAGAAGTGTGACGAATTCGCCTTTCTGCACTTCTAAGTCGATGCCGCGAAGCACCTGTGTATCTCCGAAGCGTTTGGTAATATTTTGCAATGCAAGAATTGTTTCGCTCATAGATTTCCTCTCTTGCTCATTTGTCAGAAAGCGGTTAATATTTTCTATTAGTTAGTATATCAAAAAAATTCCGGAAGAGCACGCCTTTTCCTGCTGAAAAATGGGGGGCAATCGGGGTGTTTTTTTGTGTAACAATACAAATGGAGTGAACTTTGCGCGTGCATAGGCAAGGTATCTGTACGAAAAAGACTATTTTTTGAAGGGTATTTGTGATAAAATAACAACCAAGTAATCAAAGCAGGTAAACACTCGCTGAGAGGAGAATGCTGTGTGGAGAATTTGTTGATTTTAGGCGCAGGTGGCTATGGCCGTACAGTGGCGGAAACAGCGTCGTTTTCCTTCGATCATATTGCTTTTCTGGATGACAGTCAAACGGGTGAAAATATTCTCGGTATCTGTGGGCAGTATGAAACGTTCCTCAGCAAATTTCCCTATGCGTATCCCGCTTTTGGAAATAATGAATTGCGTGCGGCTTGGCTGAAAAGGTTGACGTTGGCGGGCTTTTTTGTGCCAGCTTTGGTGCATCCGCGTGCCTATGTCAGTCCGTCGGCGGTGTTGGAACCTGGGGCTGTGGTGTTGCCGATGGGGTGTGTCGGTACGCGGACAGTGGTACACACCGGCGCTATCATCAACATGGGAGCCATTGCGGACCACGATTGTGATATTGGTGCTTATTGTCATTTGGCACCTGGTGCGGTGGTAAAGGCAGGAAATGTATTGCCTGCTCGTACAAAAGTGGAGTCGGGCTGTGTATTTGGTCTTCCGGCGCAGCCCAAACAAGGAGGCCCAGTACATGTCTAAATTGTTGATTCTCGGTGCAGGTGGTCTGGGGCGCATGGTAGGCGAAGTGGCTGCTGCCCAGGGATGTTGGGATACCATTTCTTTTTTGGACGATGCGGTCCATACTTGTGACGTAGTAGGTCGATGTGTAGATTATCTTTCATTAAAAGGAGAGTATTCCCAGGCCATCGCTGCGTTTGGCGACAATCGTCTGCGCCTTTCTTGGACGGAAAAACTATTGGAGGCTGGATATAATGTCCCTTGTGTGATCCATCCGACTGCAATCGTTAGCCCTTCTGTAACCATGGGCGCGGGATGCCTGATTCTGCATGGGGCGATTATTAATACAAATGCGAATCTGGGAAAAGCTTGCTTAGTAAATAGCGGGGCTTTGGTGGACCATGACAACCGGTTAGAAGACGGTGTGCACATCAATCTGCATGCTACCATCAAGGCTTGGTGTCATTTGGAGCAGTGCAGCCGAACGGAAGCAGGGGAGATTGTATATTCTACCCGGCGCAGCATTCTGGGGGTGGAGGACCGCAATCTGGAGGACGCGCTGTTTGCTTTCAAGTTGGGCGAGGTAGCCAGCTATGTGAAGCCTTTTGGTTCTGGTCATATTAACGATACCTATGCGGTGTATCTGGGCGAGGGCGCAGGCACTTTGAGCTATGTGATTCAGCGCATCAACACCGAGGTGTTTAAAAAGCCCCAGGAAGTGATGGAAAATATTTTCGGCGTTACGGAGTATCTGCGCGCCCGTATCTTGGCAAGGGGCGGCGACGCGGACCGGGAAACGCTCAACTATATTAAAACAAAGACAGGCGCGCCTTATTTTGAGGATGCGGACGGTGGTCCGTGGCGTTGTTACAATTATATTCCAGATTCGGTGTGCATAGAAAGTGTACGCACACCGAAAGACTTTTACAACTCAGGCAAAAGCTTCGGTGGCTTTTTGCGGGAGCTGGAAAATTATCCGGCGGATACCTTGCACGAGACCATCGAAAAATTTCATGATACGCGTAAGCGTTTGCATGATTTTGAAACGGCACTGGAACGGGATGTGCGCAACCGGGCGCGTACCTGCAAAAAGGAAACAAATTTTGTTCAGACACACGCAGGGGATTGTTCAGTGCTGATGGATCTTCTGGAACAAGGGCATTTGCCTTTACGAGTCACTCATAATGATACAAAACTGAATAATATTTTGTTCGATAAGGATACGGGACAAGGTCTTTGTGTGATTGATTTGGACACGATTATGCCAGGTTTGGCACTGAATGATTATGGCGATTCCATTCGCTTTGGGGCGTCTACCGCACGGGAAGACGAGCCGGATTTGGATAAGGTCCATTTTGATTTGGAGCTGTTTGAGGCCTATACAAAAGGATATCTGGAAGCGGCTGGCAGCGCCTTGACGGAAACCGAAAAAGAGTACCTGCCTTGGGGTGCAAAAATGATGACTTTGGAATGTGGAATTCGGTTTTTGACGGACTATTTGCAGGGAGACACTTATTTTAAAGTTACGCATCCCAAGCACAATTTGGAGCGGGCGCGTACACAATTCAAACTTGTTTCTGAAATGGAGGCCCATTGGGATGAAATGGGTGCCATTGTGAGAAAATACAGCAAGACAGAGGGGAAATAAACCATGCATATTGAAACGCAATGTTTGCACGAGGGCTATAAGCCGGGCAACGGCGATCCGAAGGCGCTGCCTATTTATCAAAGCACCACATATACCTATGATTCTACGGATCATATTGGCCAACTGTTTGATTTGACCGCAGAGGGACATATGTATTCGCGTATTTCCAATCCGACCGTAGCGGCGGTAGAGGAGAAAATTGCTGCATTAGAAGGTGGTGTTGGTGCTTTATGTACCACATCTGGTCAGGCGGCCAATTTGTTGGCTGTCCTGAATATTTGCACTGCGGGCGATCATTTTGTGGCGGCATCCACCATTTACGGCGGCACGGTCAACCTGTTCGCAGTTACCTTGAAAAAATTCGGCATTGACTGCACTTTTGTGGACGCAGACGCGCCGGTGGAAGAGTTGCAGAAGGCTTTCCGTCCCAATACAAAGCTGGTGTTCGGCGAGACCATTGCCAATCCTGCCATCAGTGTGTTTGATATTGAAAAGTTCGCCAACCTAGCTCATGACAACGGCGTTCCCCTGATCGTGGACAACACTTTTGCCACACCCGTGCTGTGCCGTCCCTTTGAGTGGGGCGCAGACATCGTTACTCACTCCACCACCAAATATATGGACGGCCACGCGGTACAGGTGGGTGGCGCCATTGTGGATTCCGGCCGATTTGACTGGGAGAACGGAAAATTTGAAGAGCTGTGCCAGCCTGACGAGAGCTATCACGGTATCACTTATACAAAGCAGTTCGGCAAAGCGGCGTACATCACCAAGGCTCGTGTGCAACTGATGCGCGATTTCGGTATGTATCCTTCTGCACAGGCCGCGTTTCTGACCAATTTGGGCTTGGAAACGCTGGCGATCCGCATGGAGCGCCACTGCCGCAACGCGGAAAAAGTGGCTCAGTTCCTGGCCCAGCAGTCTCAGGTGGAGTTTGTAAATTATCCCACTCTGGAAGGGGACAAATACCACGCGGCGGCGAAGAAATATCTGCCGAATGGCTGTTCGGGCGTTATTTCCTTCTCGCTGAAAGGCGGCCGGGAAGTAGCGGTCAAATGGATGGATAGCTTGCAACTGGCCAACAATGTGGTCCATGTGGCGGATATCTGTACCTGTGTTCTGCACCCGGCTTCTGCTACGCACCGTCAGTTGACCGATAGCCAACTGGTGGCGGCTGGTATCACCCCCGGCCTGATTCGTCTCTCCGTAGGTTGTGAGCATGTGGATGACATCATCGATGATCTGAAAAAAGGATTTGCAGCCATCGCAAATCTGTAAGCAAAAAATAAGCCCGGCTTTGAAAGCCGGGCTTATTTTTTGTACAGTGCTACGCGGATTGCCGCTGGCCGCCTGACTTTTCCCCAGGCATTGTGCCATCCGGCGGTGTTTCACCGGGCGTCATCCCGTCCGGTGCTGTGCCTCCGGGAGCCATCCCGCCGCGTCCGCCGCCAAAACCGCCACCAAGACCACCGCTTTCGCCATAAATCAGGCTGTCCAGAGTGATCTGAGTGGAAGATTCACCGGAAGTCAGAGTATAGCTTTCCCCCTGCACAAGGTCCGGGCAACTGATCAGCACGCTGGAAAAAGCCTTTTTGCTTTGGCAGGAGACCAGTTGTGCACCGTTTGCGTCGGTCAACGTAACCGTGTCCCCAGCAGTTCCGCTGAGGGATACCATGATGGACCCCTGCGTAGAAGAATTACCAAAATTCTGGGCCATGCCCGTGGGACCAAAGGCGACGATCAGACCGCCGGTAATAGAGGCTTCGCCGTTGTAGTCCAGCGCTCCGTTGCCGCTGCTGACAGGTCCGTATACATAGGTTTCGCCACCGCTGACGATTAGCGAGCCGTTGGAATCAATGCCGTCACCCTCGGCGTCAATGGTGATAATACCGCCGGAAATGGAAATGGAAGCGTCTGCATCCGCGGCAAAACTGTCGCCGCGGAATCCGGTTCCACTGCTATCTGTTCCGCCCGCGGCGTTCATGCCATCGTCGCTGGAGACAACGGAAATTTCACCGCCTGTGATGGTTACCGTCAATCCTTCGATACCCTCATAGCTTTGGGTGATGTTCATTGTTCCGCCGGAAATCTCCACGGCGCTGTCTGCATGAACGCCGTCATCGCCGGTGGCAATCTCGTACGTTCCGTCGGTAATGGAAATATCGCTGTTGGAGTGCAACGCATCGTCAGCACTGTCGATGACGAAGGTGCCGCCGGAGATGGAAAGATTTCCGCTGGCTTTGATCCCCTTGGTGCTGGCGATATCCTCTTCGGTGATAGTTCCCTCGGCCTGCACCGCTTCACCTCCGCGGCCAGGGAAGGTTTCGGTTGTCTGTGTTACAGCTTCTCCGCTTCCACCGCCGGATACAATGGAAAAACTGCCAGCCAGAATCTGCTGATATGCGGCGCTGCTGATACCGTCGCCGTCGGCGGTGATGTCAAAGGTCCCGTCTGCAATGTAAACAAAGCCAAGAGAGGCATCGTCCGCGTTTTCCGCGTGAATGCCGTCCTTCCCGGAGGCAATGGTATAGCTGCCATTGGCAATGCGAACGCTGTCCTTTCCAGAAAGACCGTGGCTTGCGGCAGTAATCACATAGGTGCCGCTGGTCAGGACCAAATCATCTTTGGAGACAGCACCGTGCCCGGCTACCGCCTGAAGCGTCAAGGTACCTGCGCCGTTGAAAGTCAGATCTGACTTTGCAAATACCACAGCGTCGATGTTGTTGTCGTCGATGGCTGTGTAGCTGCCGCCGTTGGAGAGGGTGTTTTCCGAACCGTCGGAAGTGGTGACCACCACTTTATCGGCATTGCACACATAGATTGCTGCACCGTCTGCATTGGCGATGGTGACGCCGTCTAATACCAATTGCACATCATCGTTGTCGTCTGCATCCACAATTACCATTCCATCATCCAAGCTACCGCGGAGAAGATAGGTGCCTTCGTCCGAGATGGTAATAGTGCTGTCGGAAATGGTGACTGCATCCGAGTCGCAGGATGCGCTGGTTCCGTTCAGCGTGATTACAGCACAGGTGCTTTCGTCATACCCGATTTCCATATCCCGGGCAGTAAACATCGAATCAGCGGTCGATGTGGAAACACCTGAAGCCGTGGTGCTGGTGGAAGAACTTGCAGGTGTTTCCGAACAGGCGGAAAGCAGCAAGGCCGCTGAGAGAAAAATAGTGAAAAAAATGCGTTTCATAGTATCTTCCTTCTTTTGATCAAAGCGCGCCCACAATGGTTTCCTGCTTGGATAGGGTGATTTCAAGATTCCCATTGCGGCAGCGAAGCTGGTCGATCAGCTCTTTTTCCGTGCCGGTGCGGCGCAAAGTCAAATCGTACGTCAGGCGGAACAGACTTCCCATGTTGGTCGTCTTTACCTGCGTCAGTTCGTATTCGGCAGAGTATTTTTTTAAGAGATCGTCGAACACGCCTTCGTAGTCAAGGTCTTCGGGAATGGCAATGTGCAGGGTTTTGTAGCGGGCGCTTTTCTTTTTTCGGTCAAAATTTATCTGCGAGAACAACATTCCCGCGCCGCCCAGCACCAAGGCGACGAGAAAAGCATAAGCTAGATATCCCATGCCGGCCACCAGCCCCGTGCCCATGGCCAGAAAGATGGCGCCGATTTCCTTGGCGGTGCCGGGAATGGAGCGGAAACGAACCAGGCTGAACGTGCCGGCCACGGCAACGCCGGTACCCACGTTTCCGTTCACCATTAAAATCACCACGCAAACCACTGCTGGCAGTAGCGCTAGCGTGGCCACAAAGCTTTTGGTGTAGCGGGTTTTGTACATATACATCCATGCCAGAAGAACGCCGATAACCAGCGCACTGGCCACGCACAAAAGAAAGTCCGAAACAGGAATCACGGTGGTCATGTCGGTGTCGAACAGGCCGCGAAACAGATTGTCAAGCATAGCGCAGGCCCCCTTGTGCAAAAATGTTTTGGTAAGCGGTGCCGTACTTAGAAAAAGACGTCTGATAGATTTTTCCCTGTGTCAGCGCATGACTCATCCAAAGCGGCAGTCCACCCGCGGTTTTCAGTTCCATCAGCGTTTGACCGGGAGCCAGCAGGGATGTGCCCGATGGTTCGGACTGAAGGGAAAAATGAAATTCCCGATAGAGAATGTTCTCGTCAAACGTAACTCGGAACTCACCACCGTCCCGTGGTGCATAGGCCTCTCGCTCATAAGATAAAAACACCGTGGGCAAAAGCGGCTGATAGTAAGAACGAAAATAGTCAATCTCCGCGGCGATTTGAGAATGCAGGGGCAATGCCTCTCCGCTGCGAAAACAGGTGAGCACCTTCCTTTGAGGCAGCACCAGCCGGCGTTTGTACACCACTGATTGGTATTTCTTTTTCAACTCCACAAACACATCGTCGTTTGGCCCGACGGCACGGTAACTGCGGATGCGCAGTTTTTCCTTGTACGCAGGCTTTTCCAGAGAACGGCGAATTAGGCGAAAGTTTTCCGTGTCGAAATAAATGTTACGGATGGTAGTTCGTCCGTACTGATCCAGTTGCATATAAGGCTCCATGGCCTGCAAAACCAAAGCCTTCTGTGCGGGCGTCAAAAGATATTTCATCTCATAACGCTGAAACGTGGTTTGATAGTTCATGGCGTTCATCCTTTGCATGTGATTTTACAATCGATATCATACACATGCAAACTTAACAGAACTTAAAGGATTGTATGAAAGGAATTTGAAAAATCAAGCGGGGAGAGCAACCCGAATGAGAAGAGAGTGTTCATCCTCTGTAGATGCGGTGATTTTTCCCTTGTGTGCGGCCGTGATTGCGGCCGCAATGGAAAGTCCCAGCCCGTGCCCGCCGGTCTGCGAATTGCGAGAGCGGTCGGTGCGGTAGAAACGGTCAAACAGACAGGAAAGTTGACTGCGCTCAATGTGTTCAGTGGTGTTGAAAACACAAATCATCAGAGATTTATTCTGTTTTTCAAGCGAAAATGAGATACGGCCCCCGGATTGTGTATATTTCAGGGCATTGTCAAGAAGAATCATAAACAATTGACGCATCATTTTTTCATCTCCGCAAAAAGTAAGCATGGGCTGAATGGAAACGGAAAACTCCTTTTGCTGCGTGATAGAGAGAGATTGGAAGGACCGGACGGTTTCTTCCGCCAAATCAGAAATGGGAAAATCCAGCATCTGGGCCTTTGCGGTGTCCTCTTCCAGGCGGGACAGCAAAATCAGATCATTGGTCAGTTCAGTCAAACGTTTCGATTGCTCCTGAATATCTGCAATCCACTCATTGGGCCCAAGATCCATGGCCAGCACTTCTGCGTCTGCATCAATGATGGTCAGCGGTGTTTTGATTTCGTGTCCGGCGTCGGTGATGAAACGCTTTTGCTTTTCATAGCTCTGGACAACTGGTCGCACAATGTAACGGGAAAGCAGAATGGTCAGAAGCAAGACCGCTAGCATTCCCAGAATAAATACCAGCACACCGATGCCTACAAAAAAGCGCAAGTTGGACAGGCTGCGCCAACAGTCCAGAAAAATGACACGGATACCTTCGTCACTTTCTACGACGGTGTATCGATAGGAATGTTCGTATCCCTGTGTTTGGCCGGACGTGAACACTTCCTGTCCAAAGGAAATCGCTTCATCCGTATCGACGGCGGCCACTTTAGAGGTGTTTACAGAGATCAGCCCGCCGTCCTGGCTGAACAAAACAGAAAAATAGCGGGATTCGTATGGAAGTTCTGGCGACATCTGCCGCCCATGTTCCGGTGGAGTGCCCTCCGGTTTGGGCATAGGCTCTTTGTCTTTGGGAAAAAGACCATCGTTGGCGGCCAGAATGGCAAGAGTGTCGTCCGCGTCTGAGGTCACTTTTTGATAACTGATGAAGGCAATGGTACCTAAAATCAGCGAAAATACTACAAAGATGGACAGCATGGACACGCCAATCAGCTTCATACGAAGTTTTCGAATCATACGTTTTCCTCCAGCGTATAACCCGCATTCCGGGCAGCTTTGATTTCTATGTTGGCGTGTAGAGCCGTCAACTTTTTGCGCAGGTAAGAGATGTAGACCCACACCACGTTCATTTCTGCGTCACTGTCATAGCCCCAGATTTTTTCAAGGAAGCGTTCTGTGGGAATCAGACGGTGCGGATTGCTCATCAAAAGCTCCATCACCTGATATTCCTTGTTGGCAAGCCGGAAACTGCCGGAAGGTGTGGAGAGTTCCAGAGTTGCTTGGTCCAGTGTCACGTTTCCCATGCGCAGTCGAGCGTCTGGCTGTGCCACCTGGGTGCGTGTCATGGCGCGTACCCGCGCCAGCAGCTCTCGAGAGTTGAACGGTTTGGTCAGATAATCGTTGGCGCCTAAATCCAGCCCAAACACTTTATCGTCAATCTCACTTTTGGCCGTTAGTAGCAGAACCGGCACCAGATTTCCCGCCTCACGCAAATTTTTTAAAACCGCAAATCCGTCCATTTTGGGCATCATTACGTCTAAAATTACGCCGTCGTAATTTTCGCTTTTCAAATAATCCAGTGCGCTTTGTCCATCAAACACTGCATCCACGGAGTAGTTGCTGCGTTCCAAAATGGCCACCAGCGCCCGAGACAGCGCTTTTTCGTCTTCCGCAAGCAATAATCGCATATCGAACACCTCGTTTCTTGCATCGATTTTACCAAAGAAACTTTAATCGAAGTTTAACGTCTCAGCTTTGGTCATTGTGGACCAGTCGCATTAACTCGCCCGCGGCGCTGGAAAGGGGAATGTCCCGCACCCAGCAGGCACCGATGCTGCGGGACGGAATCGGTGGCACGAGGGAAAGCGGAAACACAACGCCTTCGTTTAACTCTTTTTGGCAAAATTCCTGTACCACACAGGCCAGTCCCACTCCGATGGCCGCAAAGCTAGGTAAAAGTTCATGGGCACCCAACTCAATCTCGGGTGCAAGGCGCACTCCTTGCTCGGCAAACCAATCGTCTACGTAGCGACGGCTGTTGGCGGCCCGTTCCAACATCACCAAAGGATATCCAGCCAGTTCGCGGGGAGTGAGCATCTTCCCGAGAAGCTGTTCAAACTGATGGCCTGCTACAAAAATATCGTGCACATCCAGAATGGGCTGAACAATTAGCCGCTCGTCGGCAATGGGAAGATTGACAATTGCAATATCCAATTGCCCCTGTTTCAAAAGTTCTGTCAATTGAAGGGAAGTACGGTTGGTCACTTGGAGTTGAACACCGGGATATAGCTGATGAAAAGCACTTAAATAGGGAAGTAGAAATTCCTTGGTAATGGTGTCTGCAGCTCCAAGACGCAGTCGCCCTTCTTTTAAGGTTTGCACACGCCGTAGCTTTTGTTCACCTGCATCCAGCAGTTGCAGAGCAGACAGTGCATGCTGAAACAAAAGCTGTCCTTCGGGAGTCAGCGTTACACCGCGCCGTGCACGCACAAATAGGCGTGCGCCCACAGACTCTTCCAGCTTTTGCATGGCTTGGGAGACGGCCGGTTGCGTCAAAAACAGCTCTTTTGCACCTGCGCTGAAGCTGCCCGCTTGAGCAACTGTCACAAAAATTTTGTAGAGTTCCAAATCGGTTGTCATAACATAAGCTCCATTTATGTGAATTATAAAAAACAATAATTTTACTTATATCTATAATGCTATTATAATAGGGAAGGATTCTGCGCGCAAGGGCGCAGGATGGAAATAAATTGATGAATTGAACAGAACAGGAGATTGCATCATGAGAACTGTCGGTACTGTTTCCAGAGGCGTGCGCTGCCCGGTAATCCGCGAGGGCGACGATCTTGTAAAAATTGTGACGGACGCCATTGTCGCGTGCGGAAAAGAGCAGAACATTGCTTTCAATGATCGGGACATTGTGGCCGTGACAGAGGCGGTCGTAGCTCGTTCCCAGGGTAACTATGCTACCACCGAAGCCATTGCAAAGGACTGTCGGGCCAAATTCGGCACAGACACCATCGGCCTGACCTTTCCGATTTTGAGCCGTAACCGCATTGCCATCTGCCTGAAAGGCATTGCGAAAGCGTTCAAAAAAGCCTATATTTTGATGAGCTATCCTTCTGACGAAGTGGGCAATCACCTGTTTGACGAGGATCTGCTGGATGAGAAGGGTGTCAATCCCTGGAGTGATGTTCTGGACGAGAAAAAATACCGCGAGCTGTTTGGCTATGTGAAGCACCCCTTCACCGGTGTGGACTATGTGGAGTATTACGGCGAATTGTTCCGTGCCGAGGGTTGCGACGTAGAGTTTGTGTTTGCCAACGATGTGCGTGCTATTCTGTCCTACACAAAGAATGTACTTTGCTGCGACATTCACACCCGTGAGCGCTCCAAGCGCCGTTTGCTGGCTGCTGGTGCGGAGAAAGTTCTGTTGCTCAGCGACATCATGAATGCTCCGGTGGACGGTTCCGGCTGCAACGAGCAGTACGGCCTGCTGGGCTCCAACAAAGCCACCGAAGACAGTGTAAAACTGTTCCCCCGCGATTGCCAGAGCTTTGTGGACGCGCTGGCCGACAGTCTGCGCAAAGCCACAGGCAAGCACATCGAAGCCATGATTTATGGCGACGGTGCGTTTAAAGATCCCGTGGGCAAAATCTGGGAGCTGGCGGACCCTGTGGTCAGCCCCGCTTACACCAGTGGCCTGGAAGGCCAGCCCAACGAGCTGAAACTGAAATATTTGGCGGACAATGACTTTGCCAACCTGTCCGGAGAAGCGCTGACAAGCGCCATCAAGGAGAGCATCTCTCACAAAGATGCTGACCTGAAAGGTCAGATGGCCAGCCAGGGTACCACGCCTCGCCGTCTGACCGACCTGATCGGCAGCCTGTGCGATTTGACTTCCGGTTCTGGCGACAAAGGTACGCCCATCATTTTCATTCAGGGCTACTTTGACAACTTCTCTAAAGAGGCAGAATAATTTTGTGTTCTAAAGGACGGCCCAAGTGGCCGTCCTTTTTTCTTGCGGCCAATGCATAAATGGTCTATACTTAGTAAAATTGATATGGATTTTGAAAGGAACCAGGAATGGACAAGGAATACCTTATTCGAGAAAGGCCTATCAAGGCGCTTTTGGCTTTTGCATTTCCAATGATTGTGGGAAATTTGTTTCAGCAATTTTATACTATGGCAGATTCCATGATCGTAGGGCGTTTTGTTGGCGAGGATGCATTGGCAGCGGTAGGAGCGTCTTATTCGTTGACCACAGTGTTTATTTCGATTGCTATTGGTGGCGGAGTGGGGGCTTCGGTACTCACAAGTCAGCATTTTGGTGCCCGCTCATATCAGCGAATGCGTATTTCCATTGATACGGCACTTGTGTCTTTTCTTGCACTTAGTTTGTTGCTGGCAGGCATTGGTTTGGGATTTGGGTCGCAAATTTTACATTTGCTCAATACGCCAGAAAACATTATGGCGGACGCGCAAGTTTATCTTCGAATCTATTTTTTGGGGCTGCCATTTTTATTCATGTACAACGTACTTTCGTCAATATTTAATTCTCTTGGCAAATCCAAAATCCCCTTGTACCTCTTAATATTTTCTTCGGTTTTGAATATTTTTTTGGATTATGTGTTGGTACGTTTTGCTCATTTAGCAGTGGCCGGTGTTGCGTGGGCCACACTAATTGCGCAGGGGTTTTCGGCTCTTTTGTCCTTTTTTATTCTCATGTGGCAGTTACGAGAATATCGCAAATCGGAGGAACTTGTCTGTTTTGAGTGGGCGGAGTTAGGGCGAATGGCCAGAGTAGCGCTTCCGTCGATTTTGCAGCAGTCTACTGTATCGATTGGAATGATGTTGGTGCAATCCGTTGTGAATGGATTTGGTTCACAGGTATTGGCGGGTTATACGGCAGCCTCCCGGTTAGAGAGTTTTTGCATTGTGCCTATGGCAGCTATGGGAAATGCAATCTCTTCTTATACGGCACAAAATATTGGAGCCGGCAGGGTCGATAGAGTAAAAAGTGGATATCGGGCAGGCTATGGAATTGTAGCCGGTTTTGCCGTGTTGTTGTGCTTGATTTTTGAACCTGTACCACAGTGGTTTATTTCGTTATTTTTGGGAGAAGATGGTACTGCGGATGCGCTTCGGACAGGCACGCAGTATCTTCAGTTTATTTGCTGGTTCTATTTGTTGATTGGTTTAAAGATGCTTACAGATGGCCTTTTGAGAGGCGCGAGAGATATGGTGATGTTTACGGTCGCCAATATGGCTAACTTATTTTTGAGAGTGTTTGTGGCGGTGGTCTTTGCGCCGAGATATGGTGTAGCGATGGTGTGGATTGCTGTTCCACTGGGATGGCTGGTAAACTATCTGATTTCGTTCGCTCAATATCGAACAGGAAAATGGATGAAAAAAGAGGGATGAGGCATCATCCCTCTTTTTTAAAAATATTTTTCTACATCAACAGAATTATGAGAAATAAAAGGGCGTTGTATCGATACAACGCCCTTTGTGTTAAATGCTAAGTGATTTTCAAAAAAGATACAATTTATATCTGACTTTATATACAATTATTTTTCTAAATGTTGACAATAAATAAGCCAAATGATAGATTGTGTGCAAGGCGATACGCCTAAATTACAAAAAAGGAGAGAGAAAACATGATTATTTCACCGCAAAAAATTATTACAGGAGATGGAAAAAGCGTTTTAGTCGATACGGCAATTCACATTGACGACACGGGGACGATTACCGATTTAGCCTCAGCCCGAATACTTAAGGAAAAATATCCGGACGATTTAGAAATTTGTTATCCGAACAGTACCGTGTTACCTGGTGTAGCTGATATTCACATCCATATTGGGTTTTGGGAAGATCCGGTACCAGAAAAATTACGCAATCCAATGAGTCTGGCAATGCACTGTGCCTCCAGAATGAATCGCGCATTAAAAAGGGGAATTACTTTGGTGCGTGATATGGCCTCACCTGAACTGGCGGTGCAATCTTTAAATACGGCCGCAGAATTTGGATGGTTCGACCTTCCAAGAATGATTGGATGCGGTGCGGGTTTGTGCATTACAGGTGGACATTGTTACTTCTATTCTCCAGATGTATTAGAAGTTGATGGGAAAGAAGAACTGGTAAAAGAGATCCGGCGTCATTTCCGTGACGGATATCGGTGGACCAAGTTGATGACAACAGATAGGACGCAGTTGGCGGAGTTTACATTGGAGGAAATGACCGCTGCAGCACAAGAAACACATCGCTTGGGCGGAAAAATTACGGTTCATGCAGGGAATAGAGCTGGCATACAAACTTGCATTGATGCGAATGTTGATGGCGTAGAACATGGCGTCGGTATGACAGAACAACAAGCGCAGGCAATGATTGAAAAAGGAATGTATTGGACTCCTACGATTCACATCTTGCGTCAAACTTATTTGGACTACAAGGCACAAAACCATGTACGAGATGACAGCTATACCTATTTTGAAACGGCCACTCAGTTTTTTGAGGAAAAATTTTTAAAGTATTATAAAATGGGTGTACCGGTTGCAGCAGGTACGGATTTGGACGATTTCCCAGTTATTGATGAATTGGAAGAAATGGTTCGCTTAGGCTTGTCGCCATTGGAGGCGATCAAAGTTGGTTGTCATAATGGTGCATGTGCCGTGGGATTAGGAGATATTACTGGCCTAGTTGCGGCAGGTTACTCCGCCGATTTCATGGTTGTTGACGGAGATGTTGAAAAAGATGTTTCGCTCATGAAGCGACCCAAAGCGGTGTATTTTAAGGGCAAACAGGTATAAATCATAAATTATTTGCCTATTTATTGGCTAAATTTGCAATTGACAATCGCAAATTTAATGTGTAAGATAGGCCCATAATATGATTTTAGGAGTTCCCTATGGGTTTGTCGATCATTGATATTGCGAAAGAAGCAGGTGTTTCCAAAAGTACAGTATCCCGTGTATTGAATGGTGGTTCCGTAAGCGAGAAGTCTAGACAGGCGGTTAGTTTAGCAATACGAAAACTAGAATATTCTCCCAACTTTATGGCGCGAACCTTGCGTGGTGTAAATAGCAAAATTATCGGTATTTTGTCTTGCGGTGGCCAAATCTTTCAAAATCAACTTTTGGCTTCTCATTATGCAGGAATTATGGACGTATTCCAAAAAAACGGCTACGATATTTTGCTGGTACATGACGACTACAATTACCAATACGGACACTTAGAACCCAAAATCATCACTTATTTGAAAGAAAAAAGGATTGCGGGCCTCATGACCGTAGGATCAGATGATTTGCCCATCATAAGGGAAGCCGCTAAATCATTTCGCAATGTGGTATATGATGGACCTCGCATTTACCAGGACAGAGGGTTCCGGGTGTCTTTGGATAACTACAAGTTTAGCAAAGAGGCTTATTCATACCTAAATGAGTCAGATTGTGGGAACGTTCTCACTGTGATTAGCTTTGATCACAATGCACTTACTCTGGAGAGGAGAATTCAAGCATATTGTGATGTGAAGAAAATCAGTAAAGAAGAGGCGGAGACTTCTTTTTTGGTATTGAATTGCAGTCCGTTGTTTGATTTATCGAAAGCTTGCGAAGAGGTGTACGGCGCTTTCAGCACGGGGAATTATTCTTCGATTTTGGTGGATGACATCAATTTGGCACGTCAAATTGTTTCTTATTTTTCTGCGCATGGAAAAAGTTTTTATGAAGACTACTCAATTGTGGCGTTTGAACGCGCGCAAAAGCATTTTGTTAGTCAGGAAAATGAGATTACGACCTTATTGCTGCCGATTTATCACTATGGTACGGCTCTTGCTTCTTTGATGATTGAAGTGATTGAAAATCCGTTGCTAAAAATTAAGGATGTAGAAATTCCTTACAAATTATGCAAGCGAAAGTCTGTTCGTAATTTGAAAAAATAGTAGTAAATAGAAAGGAGAGAAGGAGGGTATTTTGGATTTTGGGAACGTTCCCTTTTATAAAAAATATTTTTTGTTGTAACAACGATATTTATTTGCAAATTTTGGGAACGTTCCCTCTATTGTGTCAAAAGCATACCAGAAATGCGGTATGTAAGATTAAAGGAGGATATGATCATGCAGTATACCAGACTATTAGGAAGGTACGCGTCGGAACTGAAATTTGAGGAATTGCCGGATGAGGTAATCGAAAAGGTTAAGTTAATTACACTGCACACCATCGGTGTGGCAATTGCCAGTGTTCCGACCGAAACCACAAAATTGGCCTTTGCGTTGACGAAAACAAAATCGGGTTCCGAAGATGCAACTGTTTGGGGTTCGAACGGGTTAAAAGCACCTGTGGAAGAGGCGGCCTTTGCGAATGGAACGGCCTCGGATGTTATGGACTGGGAGGATTGCACATGGACAGGACATGCCTCGGCGGGGGCGATTCCTGCTGCATTTGCCATGGGAGAAAAAGAGCATGTTTCTGGACGGCAATATATCGAGGCTGTTGTTGCCGCCTATGAGGTATATCAGAGAATTGCAATGTCCGTTCAACCTGACAATGAAATCGGAAAAAAGATGGGATATGGCGGTACGGCAGACTGGCCGCTCGTCAACTGGCAGATTTTTGCTTCCTCCGTTGCAGCCGGAAAAATCTTAGGTTTTGATCCAGAACAAATGGCGACATGTATTTCCAAAAGCGCGTATTTGACGCCGCTTGCCAATGGAAATATTGGATGTAGTGATACGTACCATTTTGGACACGGATTTTCCGCAAGAACCGGTGTTTCCTCTGCGCTTTTGACGAGATATGGTGCGCGCAGTGAATATTACCAAGACGCTTTGGACGGGCCGAATGGATATTGGCAGCAGATTGTGGATTATGTGGATTGGTCCTGGTATGACAAAGAACTTGGGGAAACGTATTACATCATGGAAACACTTTTGAAGCATTGGCCGGTCAATATTTGGGTTCAAGGGCCTTTGGATGCTTTGGATAATCTGAAACGTTCGCATCACTTTGAACTTGAGGATATTGAAAAAATAGAAGTGACACCATCCAATAATATTTATAATTTGGAATTAAAGCGGCCCTTTAGATTTATGCAGGCACAATATAACCTGCCCCATTGTTTTGCCAGTTATTTGAAAAATTCTTCACCATCGGCAGATTGGTTTAGCGTGGAAAGTTGTCAGGAGGGAAGCGAAATCCACGAAATTTCAAAACGCATCACCGTTGGTGGAGATGAAATGCATTATTTTGATTGCTTCCAAATTTTTATGGAAGGGACTTTCCCAGAGGTGACAGTTAAAGTTACCTTGAAAGATGGGCGCACGTTAAGCGAAACGTTGCGGCATCCAAAAGGCCATCCGCGAAATATGTTCACTTTGGATGAAGAAATGGAATTTTTTAAAGCGCGTGCTATTCCTTACATCGGAGAGGAAAAGGCCGAAAAATTTGCCGCCGCGATTGCGGACTTGGAAAATTGCAATGATATTGCGACCCTTGCAAGTATGTTAACTGCAAAATAATAAAAAGGGGAGATGATGGAAATGGAAAATCAAAATACCCAGACTGAAGAAAAATTGAAACGAAAACTGGGCCTATTTGATGGCGTAAACATCATGGCAGGAATTATTATCGGATCCGGAATTTTTTATACACTGGCCGATGTTTTATCGTATTCAAACGGAAATACCGGCTTAACAATTGTAGCATGGATTATAGGCGGTTTAATGTGTTTAGGTGGAGCGCTGTGTTTTGCAGAACTGGGAACGATGATGCCTGAAACCGGTGGAACCTATTACTATATTTCGCGCATTTACAAAAAAATAGGGCCGATTGTGGCTTTTACTCAAGGATGGGCCGATACATTATTGGCGATTCCGGCAGCTAATATCGCGATTGCGATGGTGGGAGCCACCTATATTGGAAGTTTATTTGGCGGATTTTCTGCTTTCCAAATTTCATGCTTATCTGCGGCCATTGCGGTTATTGTAAGTATTGTAAATATTATGGGCGCAAAAATCGGATCTCTAGTAAACTCTGTTTTGATGGTTATCAAAGTAGGCGCAATTCTTGCAGTGATTGTTTTGTGCTATGTATTTGGCCAAAACACCGGAGATCCAATTACTTTCCAAAATTTGGCCGAAACAAGTGGTTCGCCCTTTAGCGCAATCGTATTTTCGGTAGTCGCGGTATTGTGGTGCTTTGATGGTTGGAACTCAATCAGTTTGATGGCCGGCGAACTAAAAAATCCCAAAAAGAATATCCCCAGAGTTATGATTATTACACTTGTAGCAATTACGGGAATTTATCTTTTATTCAACTTGTCCATTATGTATGTAGCACCCGTAGAAGAAATTATGGCTTCCGAAAATATTACATATGATGTTGTCACCACTCTTTTAGGAAAGGGTGCTGCAACAATCCTTACGGTTTGCATTATTTGTTCTGTTCTGGGGTCTTTTGTTGGAAGTTGTATGGTTTACCCGCGCATGATTTATGCCATGGCGTGTGACAACAGATGGTTCCCAATTTTCAAAAAAGTGAGCAAAAAATCCAATGAACCGATTGTTGCGGATATTTATGTAATGATCATGATGGTTTTTTATGCCTTTGCGTCCACAGTCCGTGACCTTGTCAATATTTGCACATTAAAAGCTTGGATTTATTTCTTGTTCATTTTCATTGGTGTTTTGGTGATGCGCAAAACTTCGCCCGATGCAGAACGTGCTTATAAAGTTCCTTTTGGTCCAGTTATTCCTGTGATTATGATTGTATTTTCTACAGTTATGCTCATTGCCAATTTTGTGATGAATCCCGTTACTTTAGTAGGATTGTTGATTCCTCTAAGCGGTGTCCCCGGATATTTTGCCTTTAAGGCTTACAATAAAAAACGCGGCAGGCCGTTTGGAATCAATTAACACTTATACAAAATACATTGAAAAAAGTACGGAGAAAAGTCGTTTTAGCGGCTTTTCTCCGTACTTTTTAGTGTCGTTTACGTTTTTTGGACACATATTGCTCATTCGTCTTGGGTTCCTGTTTCTTTGATTGCGTTTTGCATCATTGCCGTAACCTCATCAATCGAGTAATACCTTGCACCATGCGCTCTTTCCATTTCAACAGCCAGTAATTCCTCGCGAAGTTCCAGCATTTTCTCACTACGTTCGTTGTCCATCATTTCACATCGCCGTCCTTCACTCGCATTAATATAATGTATTATATATCAATATTATGGGTTAGTCGAATTTTGCCAAATAAAAAGAGAGGGTAACCTTAGAAACAATGTTCACAGCGCCTTTGCCGTTCGCCAGAAAATCTCTAGTGGTGGTAATTATGCACTCGCACTGCTCTTTGAACCTAGAGGAGAAACGTATGCGATAATGCCAAAAATCTATGTTGTAATCACTGCTGATAGTTAAAAAATCAGAAAATACACCGGAATTAATCTTACAAAAAATTCGGTCATTCGAGTAGATTACAGAAAGAATTTAAAATTTGTTGACACTTTTGTTGGCATTTTCGATTTGAAAAATAAAAAACCACGCAGAACTTGCCTCAAATAGGCATATCTACGTGGCTTTTCTTGGTCCGAGTGGCGAGAGTCGAACTCACGGCCTCTTGAACCCCATTCAAGCGC
>NZ_CAUWGY010000020.1:0-41304 GCF_963558415.1 uncultured Ruthenibacterium sp.
CGTAGCCGTTCCCTCAATGGTACGATATTCTTCCATCACACTGCACCTCTCTAAACAACAAAACAAAGGGCGGTCGTAAAACCGCCCTTTGCAAATTCGTTATCAGTCCAGGTTGAAACGCTTTTTGAAGCGGTCCACACGTCCGCCGGTATCGACCAGCTTCTGCTTGCCGGTATAGAAGGGATGGCATTTGTTGCACACCTCAACGTGAATCTCCGGCTTAGTGGAACGAGTGTGAATCGTGTTTCCGCAAGCGCAAGTGATCACACAGTCCTGGTACTTCGGATGGATTCCTTCTTTCATTTCAGGTTCACCTCTTTCTGGTTTTGATCCTTGGGGGCCATGCTCAATACATGCGCCCAATCACAACCTTCAATGGAGGCTACCAGCATACGCCATCCTGTGCGTATGGAGCAGCCGTCGGAACGATTGCCCAAATACTATACCACATTTTTTTCAAAAGCGCAAGTCTTATTTCAACATCGGCTCTACTGCAGCAGCCAATGCCTTCTCCTGTGCTTCGGCCTCGGCCAGGTCTTTTCCCAAAGTGGTGAAATAAGTCTTAATCTTTGGTTCTGTACCGGATGGACGTACCACCACTGTGGCTCCGCCTTCCAATTCGTAAATCAGGACATTGGCGGCAGGCAGACCGGTCTGCTCTGGCTTTTTATAGTCTGTCACCTTTACCACAGCATACCCTGCAAATTCCTTGGGTGGATTCTCACGCAGACGGCTCATGATCCCCGCCATGGTTTCCATTCCTGAAAGTCCCGGGAATTCATAGCTGTTCACCTTGTTCAAATACCGTCCATATTGGGAATAGATGCGCTCTAATTCTTCTTTAATGGATGAACCAATGCTGCGGTAATAGGCCGCCATCTCACAAATGAGCATGGAGCCAATCACTGCATCTTTATCGCGTACATAGCTGCCTGCCAAGTATCCGTAGCTCTCTTCAAAGCCAAAGATAAAGCGCTCTACCTGACCTGCGGCCTCCAAATTGGCAATTTGGTCGCCAATCCATTTAAAACCAGTTAATACATTGCGGCATTCCACACCATAATGAGCCGCTACCACATCCGCCAGCGGGGTCGAAACAATGGATTTTACACACACAGGATCTTTGGGCATGGTGCCATTTTCAATACGACCTTTGCAGATGTAGTCCAGCAACAGCACACCCACTTCATTTCCGGTCAACAATTGATAGCTGCCGTCATTACAACGAACCGCAATACCCACGCGGTCCGCGTCCGGGTCGGTGGCCAGCATCAAGTCGGCTCCCTCTTTTTCCGCCAATTCCAAACCAAGGGCCAGCGCCTCACGAATCTCGGGATTGGGATAAGGGCAGGTGGGGAAATTGCCATCCGGGTCTTTTTGTTCGGGCACAATGGTAATATCGGTAATTCCAATGTCGTTCAGCACACGAGTCACAGGAACCAAACCGGAACCATTCAGGGGGCTGTACACCAATTTCAGGCCTGCCGTTTTGCACAAACCGGGACGCACGCTGCGACTTTTGATCGCTTCATACAGCGCCTCATAGCAGGCATCCTCCACATATTGGATACGTCCGCTTTCCATTCCCTCTTCAAAGCTCATCATAGCGGCACCGTTCAGCACATCGATCTTCTGGATCTCATTGTATACAATATCTGCCGCTTCATCTGTCAACTGACAGCCATCAGGGCCATATGCTTTGTAACCATTGTATTTTGAAGGGTTGTGGCTGGCCGTGACCATAACGCCAGCGTTGCAATGGTAATATCGAGTGGCAAAACTCAATGCCGGAACCGGCATCAACGCTTTGTAGATACGAACATTGATTCCATTCGCGGCCAGCACGCAGGCAGCCTCTTTAGCAAACACATCGCTCTTAATGCGGCTATCGTAGCTGATTGCCACTGTCTGAGTTCCGCCCTGGGTTTTGACCCAATTGGCCAGCCCTTGCGTCGCTTGACGCACTACATAAATATTCATTCGATTGGTTCCCGCGCCCAAAACGCCACGCAAACCGGCGGTGCCAAAGGCCAGTTTCACCGCGAAGCGATCTTTGATCTCCTCATCCATTCCCTGAATGCTCAACAATTCCGGGCGGAGATCTTTATCTTCCAGATCCGCGGCAAGCCAGCGCTCATATTCGGCCTTGTATTCCATGTTTCTATACCCCGCTTTCTCAGCATTTGCACAGGTCACATCGACCTGTTTAAATGATAAACTTTTCCCCGTACAATGTCAATTCGCTCTTGTGTAAAAAGCCTGAAAAAGATATACTGAAAGAACAAAGTTTTGTCGAAAAGGCGGTCGATGTCGGAATGTTTGCAACGGTCAACAGCCTGGGAGTGTACGCGTTGTCCGGATTTGTCGTTGAGGTGGAAGCCGATGTGAGCGGTGGTCTGCCACAATTTGCGATTGTTGGACTTCCGGACAGTGCCGTCAAAGAATCGGCCGACCGCGTGCGCAGTGCGTTGAAAAACCTGGCTTTTACCTGGCCGGTCAGCCGTATCACCGTAAACCTTGCCCCTGCGGATATCAAAAAAAGTGGCGCTGTTTACGATCTTCCGGTATTGCTGGCAATCCTATGCGCCAGTGGGCAGTTGGAAGGTCTGCCAAAAGATGCTGCATTTCTGGGAGAATTATCCTTAGATGGTCAGGTGCGTGGTGTGAGTGGTGTTCTTCCTATGGCGCTGGCTGCTCGTCAAGCCGGTTTGAGCGCTTTGTTTGTACCTGCTGAAAATGCATCTGAGGCCTCTGCCAGCGGAATGACGGTCTATCCTGTTCGCAGCGCTTTGGATGTTGTTCGCCATCTACGGGGGGAACAAGTCATTGAACCTGCGAAACCTGTCCCTTTTGCCGCCGCAATGAGTACGGATGTTCCAGATTTTTCCGACGTTCATGGGCAGCCGGAGGCTCGGCGTGCAATGGAGATTGCAGCCGCCGGTGGCCATAATATTTTGTTGATTGGAGCACCCGGAACCGGCAAGAGCATGTTGGCCAAACGGTTGCCCGGAATTCTTCCTCCCTTAACACATAGCGAAGCTGTGGATTGCACTAAAATCTATTCCGTAGCCGGTCTTTTGGAAAAAGGCAGTGCCCTGGTAACTCGTCGCCCCTTTCGCGCTCCCCACCATTCGGTCAGCGCTGCGGGTCTGGCAGGTGGTGGCACCATTCCACGGCCCGGAGAGGTGAGTCTTGCTCACAATGGCGTCTTATTTTTGGACGAACTTCCCGAGTTCCGTCGGGATGTGCTGGAAATTTTGCGCCAGCCCATGGAGGATGGCCAAGTCACGGTGAGCCGTGTATCCGGCAGTGCTACATTTCCTTGTCAATTCATGCTGGTAGCTGCTATGAACCCTTGCCCTTGCGGATATTTCGGTCACCCCACCCGAGCATGTACTTGTAGTTCGGGAGCCATTAACCGGTATTTGCAAAAGATTTCAGGCCCTCTTTTGGATCGCATCGATCTCCATGTAGAGGTGGCTCCGGTAAACTACGACGAATTGCGAAAAGAAAGCGGCGGAGAATGCAGCGCAGATATTCTCAAGCGCGTGTGCGCTGCACGTTCTATTCAGACAGAACGCTATAAAGGCACAGGAATCTCCTGCAATGCGCAACTTCCCACTTCAATGCTTCGCGACGCCTGCCCTATGACATCCGAGGCCGAAAGTATCCTGGAGGCAGCATTTCGAAACTTGGGCCTCTCAGCTCGTGCCTACGATCGGGTGCTGAGAGTCAGCCGCACAATTGCCGATTTGGAGGCAAGCGAAAAGCTGGAATCCTGGCATATTAGTGAAGCGGTACAGTATCGAAACTTAGATCGAAAATATTGGTATTCCGTGTAAAAAATCACCTCCTGCTCTGGATTTCCGAGCGGGAGGTGATTTTTTATGTAAAACACTGCAAGCAGCTCTTAACACGATTTTAGCTGCCGCATCCATACTCCTCTTTTGTAAAACACAATGGACATAATCGCCGCCACGACCCAGCCCAAAGGCCAAGACAGCCAAATGCCCGTCTCCTGCCAAAGGCCGGAAAAAATAAACGCCAAAATCACGCGTAAAATCAAATCCGAAAAAGTGGCCACCATAAATTCCTTCATAGCCCCACCGCCACGCAGAACGCCGTCGGCCATCAACTTAATGCAAATCGCAAAATAAAAAGGCGAAATAATATGCAAAAATTCTACACCGGTCTCCAATGCTTTGCCGCTGTCACTGGTCATAAACAGGAAAATCATCTGCTTGCCAAACACAAAGTATGCGACGAAAAACGGCACTGCGACCAGCAATGTCATCATCGCGCCAGCACGAAATCCCTGACGCACACGATCCGGCTTTCCCGCACCAAGATTCTGTGCCGTAAAATTGGAAATTCCGTTGCCGAGCGTCGTAAAACTTGTCAGAGCAAACGTATTCAACTTCACCGCTGCGGAATACCCCGCAATGACCGAAGAGCCATAGCTATTGACAATTCCCTGAATAAAAATATTTCCCACTGAAATAAAACTCTGCTGAAGAATACTGGGGATGGCAATCACCGCGATACGCTGGAGCATATGGAAGGAAAACAACGGTGCCTTGCCATCTGTGGGCACATCACGAAGCCGAAAGATTACCGTCCAAACCGCCAACACGCAAGCAATGCCCTGGGCAATAAAAGTAGCCCAAGCCACACCGGCCACACCCCACTGAAAATATCTGACAAAAATGTAGTCCAAGGCAATGTTGCCCAAAGAGGATCCAATTAAAAAATACAGTGGTGTGCGAGAATCTCCCAACGCCGTAAAAATACCCGTGGCTACATTGTATAAAAACAAAAACGTAAATCCACCCACATAAATGGCCAGGTACAATGCGCCATCCTCAAAAATATTTTCAGGGGTATTGACCATACGCATGAGCGCACGGGTACCTATCAGCCCCGCCACCGTCAAAAACACAGACAATGCCAGAGAAGCCAGAAGCGTAGTGCTGACGGCAGTTTTCATGCGTTTATATTCCCGTGCACCAAACAAATTGGAAATGACTACGGAACAGCCAATGTTGCTGCCCACGGCAATCGCCATAAAAATCATGGTGATTGGATAGGATGCCCCGACGGCGGCCAGAGCGTCCTCACCGGCGAATTTGCCCGCAATGACACTGTCTGCAATGTTGTACATTTGCTGAAAAATTACGCTTATAAACATAGGAATGGAAAATTTCCACAGCACAGCGGCCGGACTTCCCTGTGTCAGATCCTTGATCAAATTAACTCCTCGCTTTCTATTTTATGCCTGTTGCACAGCCTCAAGGGCACGGATGTGCTGCATTTCGCGCCGAATGAGCGCCACTGTGGTAAGAAAAGCAGCAAAATCCGCCACAGGGGCCGCGAACAAAATTCCGTCCATTCCGAACCACAAAGGAAGAATTAAAAGCAGCGGAATCAAAAACAACACCTGCCTGGTCAAGGAAAGAATCATACCTTTGACAGGCTTTCCGATAGCTGCAAAGAAGTTTGAAGAAATCATCTGAACGCCATTGATAAAAATCATCATCAAAAATATGCGCATGAACTTGACCGCAAACTCAAAATACAACTCGTCACCTGTGCCAAAAATGGAAATGATCTGCGTGGGGAAGAACTCAAACAAAACAAAACCTACACTGCCCACTGCTACACAACAACTGACAGCCAGTTTATAGATACCGCGAACTCGCTGATACTGTTTTGCTCCGTAGTTAAATCCCACAATCGGTTGTGAGCCTTGGGAAATGCCGATAATTACTGCCAGCAAAATAGCGTTGGTCTTCATTACAATCCCACTGGCTGCCAGAGGAATATCCGTACCGTATTCTGAAGCTGCTCCATAAAAAGTAAGCGAATTGTTCAACACAATCTGCACCAGCGTAATGGCCAACTGGTTTAGGCTGCTGCTCATCCCCAGAGAAGCAATCCGCACGCACTCCGACGGATGCATGCGAAACATCTTTTTTTGCAATTCCACATGCTGAAAATGCTTCAAATATCTCACGGCCGCTAAAAAAGAGAAGAACTGGCCAATCACCGTAGCCCAAGCTGCACCCGCTACGCCCCATTCAAAACAAAAGATGAAAATAGGATCCAGTATGGTATTGATTACTGCTCCTAGCAGCATACACACCATGGAATATTTGGGACTTCCATCCGCTCTCGCCAAGTTGCTCATTCCGTTTGTCCCAATCAAAAGAGGCATGCCAAGAGCCGTAATTCGAGTATAACTTTCGGCATAAGGCATCACATCCGGAGTGGCGCCAAAAGCCGTTAAAAGAGGACGAAGGAATAGCTCTACCAGAATGGTATACAGAACACCGCCTGTAAGCATCATCAAAAAAGCGTTTCCTACAACCTGAGCCGCTTTATCCTTTTCGCCCGCTCCCAAATACAGAGAAAAGCGAGATGCACTACCAATGCCAATCAGCAACGCAATGGCCATACAGATCGTCGTCAGTGGATACGCCACGTTTGTAGCTGCATTTCCGAGATATCCAACTCCCTGCCCAATAAAAATTTGGTCCACAATATTGTACAGAGAACTTACCAGCATTGCAATAATGCTGGGCACCGCAAATTTTTTCAATAATTTGGGCAGCGGTTCATACCCAAGTGGATTTTGAGTTGTCACTCCATCGCCGCCTCCTCTCCTATAATTTGATGTTCAATGCGCATGACTGCACTGCTGGCCACACGCTGCAAAAGACGATCCAACACGCAAATCTCATCTTGTGTAAAACCCTCTGTCACAGCGCATTGCCAGCTTTCACAAATGGCTTCAATTTTTTTGCACACCTGCTGTGCACGAGCCGTAGGATACAAACGGCAAGTCCGCTTGTCCTCCGGATTTTGTTCCCGGCGAAGAAACCCTTGCTTTTCCAAGTAAGCCACACTGCGTGTGACATTGCTCGGATGAATATGAAACATTTCCGCCAATTGATCCTGTTGAACACCAGGGGTATTACACACGCGTATGATGTACATATGCTGACTACTGTTCAAACCTAAAGCGGCCAATTGCTTGTCCAAATCCATCTTCGCATAACGATCCGCAATCGACAGCCATTTCATCCATTCCATCACTACAATCCTCACTTTTAAAAGGAACCGATTCAGCCCATTGAGGGCTCATATTTTATTATACCAAGCAATAATTGTTTGCGCAAGCAATCAATATCCTTTTAAACCGCAGCTACACCAGGCTCCTGCATTGAGCGGTCGCCTTGCGCATTGCTCTTTTGATGAAAACTTCCGTTGCGGATATGAATTATTCGCTGGTTTGACAGTCGCAAATTCTTTTATGAGTTTCTCAATGGATAGGCTATGTAAATAGATCATTGCATGGTTTTGTTGGAGGATTCTGCAAATCTATCCTTTCCCCACCAATCCGGAATCAACTCCTTCAATTGAACCGCTTTTTGTGTTTCTAAATCAAGCAATATTTCAATTTCACCGCTATCCTTGTCCAACTGCATCATAAACTCTCTGCAAGCACCGCACGGGGAACCAACACTGCCATCCGGCATTACGGCGACAACTTTATCAATTTTGCTTTCTCCATGGGTAATCATGTTCGCAATCGCGTTTCGTTCGGCACACATGCCCAATGTTGAAGCGGTGTCAATGCATACGCCGACATAGATATTTCCGTTTTTCGTCAGAATCGCCGCAGCCACTCCACCTGCATCAATAAAAGGCGAAATACTTCTGGCATTTTGTACGCTACCCGCTGCTTGATATAATTCGTTCCATATACTCATATTTTGTCACTCATTTCAAATGCTATATTTTATCAAAAATGGCGAGATTCGTATACGAAGTATAAAACGAAGGCCGGTCGAGTAAAACCCAACCGACCTCACATTTTTTATTTCATTCTGGTTAAGTCTTCGTACACACGCAGATTTTCTGCTCCCGCGTGGCTCTGATGTTTTTACGCAATGCCGGCACTGGTCCAGTTTTATATTACAAATCCAAACCCATGGAAATATGCCAAGCTCCGGCATCCAAAAATCGCTCTCCAAACGGATGGAACCCCAGTGTTTCGTAGAATCCTTCTTTCCCACACTGAGCACCCAATTCCACTCTTTGTGCACCCATTTCTCGAGCCTTGCGCAAAATTTCTTGCATGAGGCCACTGCCCAACCTCTGTCCACGAAGTGAACGTTTCACACAAACACGGCCAACATGAAGCACTCCCGGCTCCTGCCAAAAGACTCTGGCACAGCACACCGGTCCCTGAGGCAGTAACCCCAACACGTGCAAGGAGGTTTTATCCTGCTCGTCCAAATCATCTTCAAGGGAAAACCCCTGTTCGTCCACAAAGACTTCCCGACGCAAAGCATGTGCCTGTTCCACACGCTTATCTGAAAAGGGGAACCATTGATATTCCATAAAACGATCTCCTATTTCAAAACAATATCCACACGCGCATCAGCAAAAGTAAAACAACACCGGGGGCTCCCAATACGATCGCAACAAAAGAAGTCGCGTAATTCAACGCGATGGTCACACCCGTAAATCCCGCCATTAAATTGACCGCTCCCAAAGCTGCGGCGCCGCAAAACGCACTTTTTAGTGCGCTGAAAAAAGGATGTTTTGTTTTACTGAGTACGGCGGCCACTCCGGCAATACAAACAAACGCCCAACAGAGCGCGACAGTTTGAACAAACGTCATCTTCTTTCACCTCACCGCATTGTATGCGGACAAGGCAACGGTTTATTCACCTTGAGCCGGTTCAAAATCCACATTCCCTGCAGTTACATCCACGCCTGCCAAAGTCACGCGCATGACGTCTCCCACAGCCCAGCGGCGTCCTCCGGCGGGTTCCACCAAAGCAACTCCGTCAATCAGTTGCAATTCCCGTGTGGACAGTGCATCTGCACGCACAAGGCCCTCCACCGTATTCGGCAACTCCACATACAATCCGAAGTTAGTGACACTGGATACCACTGCGTCAAACTCTTCGCCAATGAACTGCTGCATATATTCTGCTTTGTAGCAGTCGTCAATGTCGCGCTCGGCCTTCATTGCACGCAATTCGCACTCTGACGACTGTTTTGAAGCCTGTACCGCAAAGTCAGCAAACTGCTTTCGAATTTCATCTTTCGAAACTCCTGCGCACACCTGACTGAGAATGCGATGAATCGCAAGGTCCGGGTAACGGCGAATAGGGGACGTAAAGTGTGCATAATCCGCCAGTGCCAAACCAAAATGTCCCTTGGGTTCGGGCTCGTATTTTGCCTTTGCCATACTGCGCAACACATTGGTATGCACCGCGCGCTCCAGCGACGTGCCTCTTGTGGCATCCAGCAATGCCGCCAACTCTTTTACGGTAGGCATCTCGCCAGAAAAATGCGCGTCCACTCCCATGGCAAGCAGAGCTTTTTTCAAAGCGTCTACCCGCTCCGGCTCGGGCTGAGCATGCACCCGATACACAAACGGAAGTTCCTGCTCTCTGGCAAACCGGGCAGCACAGGTATTGGCCAGAAGCATAAACTCTTCAATCATACACTCTGCTACACCGCGAGTACGCTTTTCTACCCCCACACAGCGCCCGCTTTCATCCACCAGGATCTTCGCCTCATCGCTTTCAATGTCCATGGCTCCTCTGTGTAGACGCTGAGCCGCCAGCTTTGCGTATATTTCCTGCATCAACAGCAATTCCTCTGCCACATGTGCATATCGAACCTTCAACACGTTGTCCGCCGTCCCATCCAGCAAAGCATTGACCTCACTGTATACGCCTTTCACACGGGAATGAATGACGGTTTTGCAAAACTCATAATCCACCACACTGCCCTCAACATCCAAGTGCATCAAGCAGGAAAAGGCCAGACGATCTTCCCCTTCGTTCAAACTGCAAATGCCATTGGACAATTGTCTGGGAAGCATCGGCACCACACTGTCCGCATAATATACGGAAGTTCCTCGATTCAATGCTTCTTTGTCCAGTGCAGAACCCGACCTCACATAATGACTCACATCCGCAATGTGTACCCCCAACATATAACCGGCCTCTGTACGCGACACAGAGATGGCATCGTCGATATCCTTAGTAGATGCAGAATCAATGGTAAAAATAGGCCAGTCCCGCAAATCCCGACGGTCCTTCCAATCCTTTTCTTTCAGTTTGACATTTTCATAGGCTTTTGCTTCTTCCTTTACTGTCGCAGGGAAATGCCGAGAAATTCCTACACTGTATAAGAGCGCTTTTGCACAGTGCGCGGCTACATCTGCAGATCCAAAGCGCATGGCTACCCCTGCACGGTGGTCCCCATGTGCTTCGCCTCTTTCCAGAATCTCCACGGCCGCTTTCTCCCCCACACGGGCACCGCCATCCGCGCTTTTTTTGATCAGAATCGGCACATGTGGACATACATCCGGAATCAAAGCAAGTCTCCCGTCGATTTTCGTAACCACACCGCAAAAGCGCGTATTCTCTTCAGAAATGGCAGCCACCTTGCCCTCCAACGTACCGGCTTTACGGGGATGCTCGTCCAGCGTGACCAAAATAAGATCCCCTGGCATGGCCCCCATCAGATACTTGCCCGGGATGAACACATCCGGACCACCTTCCAGCGGCTGTGCAAACCCAAATGTGCGCGCCAGCTTTACCAAGCGGCACTCCACCGCATTTTCAACGCCTCGCGCAACCGGGCAATACAAACCATTTCGCACGGTGACCTGCCGTTTCTTCACAAGCTCATCCAGCAAGCGGGCCACCTTTTTATCATTGCCCAAACGCGCCTTCAACTCTTTTAGGCGGCGAGGTTTTTTCTCCAGTTCTTTGAGAATCTTTCCCTTGAGGCTCATAAATAGTCTCTCCTTTTTGCATATTGCAAAAAGGCCCGCCAAATGGCGGGCCTTCAAACTCGGTTTTATTTTGTATAAATGCTGAATACGCCTACCAAAATGGTCAACGCAAAAAAGATGATCGCGGCCACCTTTGTATATTTGGCAAGCATCGTCTTGGGCATGCTGCTGCGGCCCTCTGCTGCCATCATCTCGCCACCGCCAATCACACCGGACAGGCCTCTGCCCTTGGAGTCCTGCAAAAGGACCATCACCAAAATGGCCAGGCTACACAAAATCAGCAAAACACCGCTGATGATCTCTAAAACACCCATCGTTAAACCTCCAGTCACATTAACGGTTTCATCATAGCATGAAACAAAGGAAAAAGCAAGCTGAAAAATACAATTTTACACAAGTCGCGTCTGCTCAGCCGTATCCTCTGCTTTCAGGATTGCCCCCATAGCAGGCAATGTGCGCACACGGTAGCGGTGAGGATCCGCTAATTCCATCCCCTCTGCCGAGCGAACCAATGTGATACGATGGTTGCGCTTGAGAGTGATCACATTCACACCAGCCGTATTTTTTGTCTGTTTTTCCGGCACCTGCGCCGAATGGACAAGCAGCATACGGCCTGCACTGGTCTGAATGGCCAATTCACACTCTTCGTGCAAATAGGATACCCAGAACAACGGCGATTTATCACTGAATGCATTGACCAGTTTTCGGCGGTTCTGTTTGGTGGCATAACTGGACATGGGCACCTTGGCCACCTTTCCGTTTTCAAACACAAAGAACATATGACCTTTGTAGTCCTCTGTCACCGCCATGCAAACGGGCAACTCGCCCTCGTCCATACCCAGCCGCGCCGGGATGTATTCCCCCATCAGGCTTGCCTTTCCGTCCGCGAAGTCGCCTGCACGGCACTTATACACCTGACAACGGTTGGTGAAGAACAACAGCTCCGCGTTGTTCTTCGTTTCCTTCTGCAATACAATGGCGTCGCCATCTTTTAGTTTCTGATCGCCGGACATGCGCAAACTCTGCGGCGTAATCTTTTTGAAATAGCCCTCGCGCGTGAAGAATACCGTCACCGGATAATCCGGCATGGAATCTTCTTGCTCTTCCTCCTCCGGGCTCTGTGCCTCATACAAAATTTCGCTGCGTCGAGGCTCACCATATTTCTTGGCAACCGCGCCCAATTCATCGATAATGATCCGGCGGATCTTAGCCGGACTGTTCAAGATATCTTTCAACCGGACAATTTCCGCCTCAAGCTCTTCAATCTCCTGTGTGCGCTTCAAGATGTACTCGCGGTTCAAATGACGAAGTTTGATCTCCGCTACATACTCGGCCTGAACTTTATCAATTCCGAACCCAATCATCAAATTGGGCACTACTTCGGCTTCCTCCGCAGTTTCCCGCACAATGCGCACCGCTTTGTCGATGTCCAGCAAAATGGCTTCCAAACCTTTGAGCAAATGCAGCCTTTTTTCTTTTCCGGTCAAATCAAAATAGGTACGCCGACGCACACACTCTGTTCGGAAAGCGGTCCACTCGTTCAGAATCTCGCGCACACCCATTACACGAGGCATTCCTGCAATCAGGATATTAAAGTTACACGAAAAGCTGTCTTCCAACGGAGTCAGACGGAACAATTTCTGCATAACCTTATCCGGATCCTGCCCGCGCTTGAGATCAATGGTCAGTTTCAGGCCATTCAAATCAGTCTCATCACGCATATCACTGATTTCCCGCACCCGACCCGCTTTAACAAGCTCGGCAATCTTGTCCATGATGGCCTCTACGGTGGTGGTCGGCGGGATCTGGGTGATCTCCAGCATGTTTCCATCTTTTTCATACCGGTAACGAGCACGAACCCGTACGCTGCCTCGACCGGTCTCATAAACATTTTTTAGCTCTTTTTCGTTATAGAGGATATATCCTCCGCCCACAAAATCCGGTGCAGGCATTGTAGAAAACAACTCATGCTCCGGATCTTTAATGAGGGCGATCGTAGTCTCGCACAACTCGCGCAAGTTAAACGAACAGATGCTGGAAGCCATGCCCACCGCAATGCCCAGCGTATTGTTGGCCAGAATGGTGGGAAAGGTGACGGGCAACAGAGTGGGTTCGGTGGTGGACGCATCGTAGTTTGGCACAAAATCGACCGTATCCTTGTCGATATCCCCAAATAGCTCTGCACACACATCTTCCAGTTTGGCTTCGGTATAACGGGAAGCTGCATAAGCCATATCCCGGCTATATGCCTTGCCAAAGTTGCCTTTTCCGGACACGTACGGTACCAGCAAACTTTCGTTGCCTCGAGCCAGGCGGACCATTGTATCGTAAATAGCCTGATCGCCGTGAGGATTGAGATGCATCGTATTTCCGACTACGTTGGCGCTTTTGGTACGTGCCCCCTTCAAAAGGCCCATGTCGTACATGGTGTATAAAACCTTGCGATGAGCCGGCTTAAAGCCGTCGATTTCCGGCAGTGCACGTGAAACAATCACACTCATGGCATAGGGCATGTAGTTTGTCTCCAGCGTATCCGTGATAGGCTGCTCCAAAACACTGCCCGCAGAAAGAATCTCTACATTGTCCCCCAATTGCGGCCGGACAGGACCTGTCTTTTTCGTTGATTTTTTCGCCATACTTTTTCCTCTTGCTCTTTTTTAAGAAACATCCAACTCATCTAGATATTCACAACCGTGCTGCGCGATGTGCTCTTTACGACCAGCCAGGTTGTCCCCCAACAGCAGGTCAAACACCTCGGCGGTTCGCTGAGCATCGGTAGGGGCCACTTTGATCAAACGCCGGCTGGCTGGATTCATAGTCGTCAGCCACATCATCTCCGGATCGTTTTCGCCCAAACCTTTAGAGCGCTGAATCGTGTATTTGGCATCGCCGATCCGCTCAAGGAACTCGGCCTTTTCCGCCTCAGTATACGCAAAATAGGTGTGCCCTTTGCTTTCGATTTCATACAGAGGAGATTCGGCGATGTAAACGTACCCCTCTTCGATCAGCGTAGGGACCAACCGATACAACATGGTCAAAATCAAAGTGCGGATCTGATATCCGTCCACGTCCGCATCGGTGCAAATGACAATCTTATTCCATCGCAGATTGTTCACATCGAAACTGGACAGATCCTTTTTGGATTTTCCCCGCAGCTCTACACCGCACCCCAGCACTTTGATAAGATCGGTAATGATATCACTTTTGAAAATACGGTCGTAATCTGCCTTCAGGCAATTCAGGATCTTTCCACGGACAGGCATAATGGCCTGATACTCTGAGTCACGGCTTGTCTTGACCGCGCCCATAGCCGAGTCACCCTCCACAATATATAGTTCGCGCCGGGATAGATCCTTCGAACGACAGTCCACAAACTTTTGAACTCGGTTGGCAATATCAATTTTTTCGGTCAGCGCCTTTTTGGCACCCTGACGCACCTTATCGGCGTGCTCACGGCTTTGCTTATTCACCAACACCTGCTGCGCAATCTTTTGTGCTTCCTCCGGCTTTTCCAGAAAATACACTTCCAGATTGTGCTTCAAAAAGTCTGTCATGGCCTGCTGAATAAACCGGTTATTGATGGCCTTTTTGGTCTGGTTCTCATAGCTTGTCTGCGTAGAAAAAGAACTGGACACAAAAATCAGACAGTCCTGCACATCCTCAAATTTGATCTTGCTCTCGTTTTTCTTGTAAAGGCCTTTCGTCCGCAGATACGCATCGATTTGAGCTACAAACGCAGTTTTCACCGCTTTGTCCGGACTTCCGCCATGTTCCAGCCAAGAGGAGTTGTGATAATACTCCAAAAGCTGATGTTTGTTTGAAAAACAGAAAGCGGCGCTCATTTTTACCTTGTAGTCGGGCCGATCCTCACGGTCGCGTCCTTCTGCAGAAGATTGGCAGAACTGGACCGGAGTCAGGCTCTCTAAATTGGCCACTTCCTCCACATAGTCCTCAATGCCTTTTTCATAGCAGAACTCAGTGACCTTTCGCTCGGAGCCGCTTTCATCGGCAAACACAAACGTTACGCCCGCATTTACAACCGCCTGCCGCTTCAGCACATCCAGATAATATTCCGATGGAACATTGATGTCCGTAAACACTTCGCGGTCCGGTTTCCAGCGGATTTTAGAACCTGTTTTGTGACGAGGCGCTTGCTCTTTGCGAAGGCCGCCTACGTTCTCTCCTTTTTCAAAATCCAAATGATAGTGGAAGCCGTCCCGATAAACATCAGCCGTCATCCACTCAGACGAGTACTGCGTAGCGCACAAACCCAAACCATTCAGACCCAGAGAATACTCATAATTGTCCGTACCTGCCGTATATTTGCCGCCCGCATACATCTCACAGAACAAAAGTTCCCAGTTGTAGCGGCCCTCGGCCTTATTATAATCCACCGGCATACCACGGCCGAAGTCTTCCACTTCCACGGAGTTATCTTTAAACCGCGTGATGAGGATGCGATTTCCATATCCTTCCCGCGCCTCGTCGATGGAGTTGGACAGAATCTCAAAAATAGAGTGGGCGCATCCGTCCACTCCGTCGGAGCCAAAAATAACGCCTGGCCGCTTTCGCACACGGTCGGCGCCTTTTAAGCTGACAATACTCTCATTGGTATAGGCGGCGTTCTTTTTCGCCATCAATTTACCTCCTAAAAACACACAGAAAGGCGCCGCGCAAGGCCCTAAACAGGTCCGCGCGCGGCGTTTTCACAAATCATGCAATCAATAGCGTCCACGAGGTCTGCCGGAAGCCGGCATCACATTTTCATCCTGAACCGGCAAAAATTGCATTCCTGCATCGTACATAGGTCTCTGAGGAGCCGACGCACGCTGTGCGTCATGAATCGCCGCAATCAGAAGGCCCTTGTCCGCTCCACATTCAGAACACACACGCTTGCCCTGACCTACATTATAATTGAATCCTCCACAGCCGCAGCGCCAGCCGTCTTCTGCCTCTTCTGTATAATAGCTGATTTCGGGATTTCCCAATGCCGCACGCACGCTGGCGCGCTCATTGGAAGGCAACGGCCGCAGCTTAGGAAGAGCTACCGGCGTGCAGCGCTGCAAACTGTGCAGAACGCCATCATCATACGTAACCGCCACCAGCTTCACTTCCACGCTGCCCAAGGGTTCCTCACATACGAAAACCGCGTCATCGTATCCGAACACTTCGCCATTGCAAGCATCTACATCGTCATACGAAAAATCGTCCTCCCCAATCACTTCGCCCTGCCGATTTTTGCACCGATAATGGGCCACAAAGCTTTGAATGGGACGGGAATAAAAATTCTTAAACGTTAGCGTTACCACTGTGCTTCCTTCCGGTTCCATGCGGAACAACTCCACCTGGACAAAGTGCACAGGGCTTCCTTTACAATAATAGCTTGCACGAGACTGCGCAAGCGGTGTAAATGTTTCGCTCATAGGATATGCACCACCTTAGCGATTTATTTTATCATAAAAATTCATGTTCGGCAAGCCACCGTACGCATTGCACCCTTTTCATACTGAACGGCACCTCATTTTTTATACACCTCATTTGCGAGCCATAGTAGAAAGCAATGGTTTTGTGGTATACTAACAAAACAGGAGGTACGAATTATGCACGACATTGAAGCTCTGTGCGCGGCTCAACGCGCCTATTTTGATCTTGGCAATACCCGTTCCTATACGTTCCGGATTCAGTCTCTGACTGCGCTGGAGCAGGCGATTCGCAAAAATGAGGAAGTGCTCTGCCGTGCGTTGAAAGAGGACCTCGGCAAATCCTATTATGAAAGCTATATGTGTGAAATCAGTTTTGTTCTGGAAGAAATTCACTTTGCCAAACGTCATCTTGCTCGTTGGATGCGTCCTCGGCGTGTGCGTTCCTCTACCAGCCAAATGCCTGCCCGGTGTTTTGTGGTCAACGAGCCATTGGGCACAAGTCTCATTATGAGTCCTTGGAATTATCCGGTCTTGCTGTCATTGGACCCCTTAGTAGGCGCCATCTGTGCAGGATGCTGCGCCATTCTCAAGCCAAGTGCTTATGCACCTGCCACCAGCACCGCTTTGCGAAAAATGTTGGAAGACTGTTTTCCATCTGAATACGTGGCCGTAGTGGAAGGAGGGCGCGCTGAAAATGCCGCTTTACTAGACCAGCGGTTTGACAAAATTTTCTTCACGGGCAGTGTGTCCGTGGGCAAACTGGTAATGGAAAAGGCCTCTCGCTTTTTGACTCCGGTCACTTTGGAACTGGGCGGCAAAAGCCCATGTATTGTGGATGAAACCGCAGACTTGGCCGTGGCAGCCCGACGAATCGCTTTCGGTAAATTTCTCAACGCAGGCCAAACTTGTGTTGCACCGGATTATGTTCTCTGTCAAGAGAGTATAAAACAGGCTCTTATCCAAGAACTGAAAAACTCCATCCACCAATTTTTCGGCGATCAGCCCCTTCAGTGGCAAGACTATGGGCGCATCATCAACCAGAAGCATTTTCAGCGGCTGTGCGGATTGATGAAAAGCGGAGAGATCGTCTGCGGTGGTCAGAGCGAGCCTGAAAACCGGCGCATTGCTCCCACCATTTTAGACTCCGTCACGGAACAGGATCCGGTGATGCAAGAGGAAATTTTTGGTCCAATTCTTCCGATTCTCACTTATCACAAATTAGACGACGCCATCGCATTCGTCAATCAACGTCCTAAACCTTTGGCGTTGTACCTATTTACACGCAACTCACAGGCCGAACACACCGTACTGGAACGGTGCAGTTTCGGCGGTGGATGTGTAAATGATACCATTCTTCATCTGGCATCGAGTCGCATAGGCTTCGGAGGCGTCGGAGAAAGCGGAATGGGCTCCTATCACGGCAAACGCAGTTTTGACAGCTTTTCTCACGAAAAAAGCATTGTAAAAAAGGCTCTCTGGCCCGATCTCGCATTGCGTTACCAGCCTTATACCGCCCGAAAAGAGAAATTGCTTCATCGGCTTTTAAAATGAGAGGAGAATTTATAATGTTGGAATACAAATTTGACACACAGCTTCTCATTGAGGGAGAAAATCTTTGTGAAGATCAAATCCATGACTACATTTTAAATAACATCCCCGGCGATTGCCTTTTGGCCGTAGGAGATGAAGATCTAATCAAAATTCATTTTCACACAAATGTGCCTTGGAAAGTGCTGGAATACTGCGCTGGCCTAGGCGAAATCCACGACATTGTGGTGGAAAATATGGAGCGACAAACCAGCGGTATGCATGGCTAATGACTAAAAATCAAAACGCCGTCCGACAGTGTCGGACGGCGTTTTATTATTTGTCGTAACTGCGCAAAGCAAACTCGGTGAGGGTATTATCATCGGCAAAGTTCTCTTTGTACAGAGCACCTGCAATGCCGATATCCGTAGAACCCATTCCAATAATACATGCACAGATAATCTCGTCGTGGCTCTCACGACCGGCCTTTTTGCCCACCACAATGTCAGGCATCTCAGCATGCACATCAGCCTCGGTCAAACGGCCCGCTTTCACCAATTTCAAAAGCTCTCCGCGATGGGCGTTCTGGGCCCAGCTATCCACCACCAATTTATCGCAGCGCAGAGGAATTTCTTCATCAAGCTCTTGGAAAGAGCCCAAGCTCAATACCGTGCAGCCAGGCTTCAGCCATTCGTTCATAACCAGCGGTTCATCTGCGATGGTGACCGTAATGATCACATCTGCACCGCGGCACGCCTCTTCGTTGGTAGCGCAAGGTACCACTCGCACACCCAACTCGGCGCTCATCTCTTTGGCGTACTCTTCCGCTGCTCCCGGACGAATGTCTGTGATGCGCAATTCCTCGATGTCCAGCTCTTCCATAATCGCACGGGCATTCATGCGTCCCTGCACACCGGCACCGATGATGGCCAAAACTTTGGAATCCTTATTGGCCAGATCCCGCGCCGCCACACCGGCAGAGGCACCCGTGCGGATATCGGTAATGTAACTGCCGTCCATAATGGACAGCACCTCGCCGGTGCGAGCCTCATTCAGAATAATCACACCGCCGATGTAAGGGATACCCTTGGCACGGTTATCGTTGAAGCCCCACACCCATTTGATACCGGAAATGTCAATGTCACCGCCAATATAAGCGGGCATTGCATTGTAAGAACCGCCATAGGGAGGCCAATCATTGCTCTCGCCGGTATCCAAAGTAATTTTGGCCGGCATCAGCACTTGGTCTTTTCCGTGCAGCTCGTATACTTTTTCCACCATATCGATGGAGCGCTTCATATCCAAAATTTTCTCAATCTGTTCTTTTGCAATCATTTTCACGTGATTCATTGGACAATTACCTCTTCTATTTTGATTTGCTTGTTTTTTTCAAGTGAAACTTATTTCCTTCGGCATCTTGTTTATCATAAGAGAAACTGATGCCGATGATTCCTGCCAAAATCACAATCGTACCCACGATCTCCACCGGCAAAAAGACTTCGTGCAGTAAAAAAACGCCAGACAGAATTCCAACCACAGTACTCAACGTACAAGTTGATGCATAAACCGCAAACGGAAGATTGGCCGATGCATACGTCATGAGCAAAAATGCACATACGCAAGAACCAATTCCCATATACAAAACGGCAATCGCAAATTCCGGGCACAAAAGTCCATCAAAATAGGTGGAAAGTGGTGCAGTCAACGCATGGCTTCCCAGGGAAACACCTGTAAAAGCAACAGCTCCCATTCCAGTTGTCAAATAGATAATCTCAAATGAGGAAAACTGAGCGGACGCACGCCGCACCAAAACGCGATTGATGGATACCGCCAACATCGTGGCTATGATGAGCACAAGGCCCAAAGTGGTCATGCCGCTTTCTGCTTTGTCGACCAACGTCGTGATGAAAACGCCAAGCACAGTCACCAAAACAAACAAAAACTGTCTGCGCGTAGGGTATTCATGATTGATTAGTGCCGAAAACACCAACATGATCACCGGTAAGATACTATTATACATGGCAATCTGCGATGTAGGCGCATAAGTAGTAGACGTCGTTTCCAAAATTTGGCTGATCAATGGATTGAACAGTCCGCACAACACGATCAAACCAATCGGACGCGCTTTGTAATGGACCTTTTTTAGACCTACAATCAAAAGCAGGCTCATGACCAAAAAGCCCAAAGTAAATCGAAAAGAGAGGAATTTGACGGTGTTTTGATTTACCACTGCCATGCCCATCTTCATAAACAGATAGGCAAATCCAAACAGCACCTGAGAAACCAGGTTTGCAAGCAAAGGTAAATATTTCTTCATTCTTTCAAAGTCCCCTGCCCGCAAGCCAGTGGGTGATGGCATGCCACAAAATGATTGGGCTCCAGTTCACGGAACTCCGGTGTATTGCACTTGCATTCTTCCGTAGCATACGGGCAACGCGGATGGAAATAGCATCCTTTGGGCGGATGAAGCGCATTGGGAATATCACCGCTCAAAATTTCCCTGTTATCTTCCTGCGAACGGAATTTAGGATCCGGAATAGGAATCGCCTCAAAAAGGCCATGGGTATACGGATGCATGGGGTGACTGAACAAATCATCTCTGTCCGCCAATTCCACGATTTTACCTAAATACATGACCGCCACTTTGCTACTGATGTGCTTAACACTGGGCAAACCATGCGCAATAAAAATATAGGTAAGATCGAACTTTTCTTGCAATTCATAAATCAAATTCAAAATTTGGGCCTGAATGGAAACGTCCAAAGCGGAAACAGGTTCATCGCAGATCACCAATTTCGGCCGTAAAGCCAAGGCTCGTGCGATTCCAATACGTTGACGTTGACCACCGGAAAACTCATGCGGGAAGCGTTTTGCATACGAAGGATCCAATCCTACTACATGCATCAATTCCATTACCCGGTCTTCCAGCTCTTTGCCATGCATAACATGGTGGGCCCGAAGAGGTTCCGCAATGATATCGAACACTCGCATATGAGGATCCAAAGAAGAGAAAGGATCCTGAAAAATCATCTGAATATTGGGACGCAGGCGTGCCAGCTCCCGTTTGCTCATTTTTACAATATTTTTTCCTTCAAACAAAATCTCGCCATCGGTCGGTTCCAACAGACGAATGATCGTGTTTCCCAAAGTAGATTTGCCGCAGCCGGATTCACCTACAATGCCCAATGTCTCTCCTTTTTTCAAAGTGAAACTGACATCATCCACCGCACGCAGGTATTCTGCTTTTTTTCCAAAACCGCCGCCGATTTTAAAATAGGTTTTCAAATGGCGCACTTCTAGCAAATTTTCAGCCATTTTTTCCACCTCCTATTTCCTGCCAGCGCAGGCAGCGCACCTTTCTGCCAGGTGCAACTTCCAACAAATCGGGAGCCGTTGACCGACAAGCATCCGTAGCATAAGGACAGCGCGGATGGAATCGGCATCCTTCCGGCATATCTGCCAAACTGGGCACGGTTCCCTTGATGGTATCCAGTTTGTGATTGGTCTGATTTACCTTAATGGTGCTATTCATCAGGCCCTTGGTATACGGATGAAGCGGTTTGGCAAACAAATCGTATACGCTCGCTTCTTCCACTACCTGGCCTGCATACATGACCAACACATAATCCGCCACTTCTGCTACCACACCGAGATCGTGGGTAATCAGCATAATCGCGGTATCATATTCTTTCATCAAGTGCTTCATCAGGCGCAAAATTTGCGCTTGAATGGTCACATCCAATGCTGTAGTTGGCTCATCGGCAATCAGCAGTTTCGGATTATTGGCCAGTGCAATGGCAATCATCACACGCTGGCGCATACCGCCGGACAGCGCATTGGGATATTCCTTCATCACATGTTCGGGACGAGGAATTTCCACCTTTTTAAGCATCTCTATCGCCATATCGGTAGCCTGTTTCTTGCTGACCTTATTATGCAGACGCAAGGTTTCCGTCAATTGATAACCAATGGTAAACAGCGGGTTCAGACTTGTGAGCGGCTCCTGAAAAATCATCGCCATATCTTTGCCGCGCATCATCCGCATCTCTTTGTCGCTCATTCCCACCAGATCTTTTCCTTCGAACAAAAGATGCTTTGCTTCTACCTCGCAGTTTTTGGCCTGCAGCCCCATAATGGACAGAGATGTAATACTTTTTCCGCATCCGGACTCGCCTACGACACCCAACAGTTCGCCTTTTCGCACCTGAAAAGAAACGTCGCGAACAGCCTGCAGGCGTCCATTCTCCGTTTTAAAATATGTATTGAGCTGCTCAACCTGCAGCAATACGTCTTTTCTCTCGTTCATAAAACGCGCCTCCTCACTGTAAGCCCTGATTGTACGGGTCCAGCAAATCGCGCAGCCAGTTACCCAAGAACATAATTCCGAGAACCGTCACCGTCAGTGCAATACCAGGCATTGTAGCCACCCACCAGTTGGTTGCCAAATAGTCGCGGCCATCGCTGAGCATTCCGCCCCAAGAAACATTCGGCGGCTGGATTCCAAGGCCCAAAAAGCTCAGGCTCGACTCGGCAATGATACTGGTTGCGACCGCCAACGTGGATACTACAATAAAAGAAGAAAAAACGTTGGGCAGAATGTGTTTCAAAATAATTTTATAATCCGGCGTACCAATGGTGATTGCCGCCTTCACAAATTCTCTTTGTTTCAAGCTTAATACTTCGCTTCGGATCAGACGGGCATAGGTAATCCACCCAGTAACACCAATGACAATAATCAAAGTCAAGACACTTCCGCTCATTACACTGACAGCCACCAGTGCGAGCAATGTACGCGGAATGGAATGAAACGCATCGGTGATACGCATAATGATGGAATCCAAGATGCCGCCGTAATAACCGGCCAAAAGGCCAAACAAGGTTCCGATAATTCCGGCCACTACTACGCTGAATACACCAATCAGCATAGAAACACGTGCGCCATACACAATGCGGCTAAAAATATCATGTCCCAGATTATCCGTTCCCAGCAGATACTGCGGGTCACCGCCCTCCATAAAGGCAGGCGGTTTGAGCATTGCCAGCGGGTTCATCTGGTTCGGATCAAAAGGCGCAATCCAAGGTGCAAAAATCGCAAAAATCATGGCCACCGAAACAATGATAAATCCTACAAGACCCGTCTTACTGCGCCACAGCATACGCATCCAACGCGGAAACACATGACGCTTGTTCCCGGTTCCGGTCGATGTTTTCTTCTTCACAAAAATGCCCCCCTTACGAATAACGGATACGCGGATCGATGAGGCAATACACGATGTCCGCAATCAGATTGGCTACAAGAGTAATCAGTGCGATCAGGAAAATACATACCTGCACCACACTCATATCCTGATTGTTGATGGACTGGATCAAAAATTGACCAAGGCCAGGCCATGCAAATACAGTCTCCGTGATCAGCGCGCCACCGATCAGACCGGGGATTTCCAATGCCACGATGGTTACAACCGGCACCAATGCGTTTTTAAAGGCATGAATGCAAACCACCGCGCTCTCCTTCAGGCCTTTGGAACGCGCAGTCCGGATATAATCCTCGTGCATAATGGACAGCATGTTAGAGCGTATCAAAGGGATGATCTGTGCGGCCGACTGTATGGAAAGCGTTAGAGCCGGAAGCACAAGGTGTGCCAACGTTCCTGACCCCGAAACCGGGAACCACTTGAGTTCAACCGAGAACAGAAGAATCAGCATAATGCCAACCCAGAAGTTCGGCATAGCACGGCCCAAAACCGAAACGCCACTAACGACCAAATCGAAGGGGGAATTTACAAATTGGGCACTGAGAATTCCCAAAGGAATGGAAAGAACAATTGAAAACAGCAATGCTGCGCCTGCCAGTTGTACCGAAGCAGGAATACGCTGCCATGCAAGCTCCATTGCGGGCTTTCCATATCGATAAGAATCTCCGAAATCTCCGGTGACCGCGTCGCCCAAGAAATCAAAATATTGCACATACAATGGACGGTTCAAACCTAGAGCCTCCCGCAGCGCCTGCCGATCCGCTTCCGTAGCATCCAAAGGCAGCATAGAGGCGGTTGGATCGCCCGCCACATTGACCAGCAAAAATACAATCAGCGTGATAATCAACAGTACCGGAATGATCTGTAGGACACGCTTCACCAGATATTTTCCCATGGATTTCACCTCTCAAAAGCGACAGGTCCGCAAGCTGACACCTGCGAACCTGCCTTTCAACAATCGCTTTCCGCTCGAACGAAAATTATTGCGCCAAAGTGACTTCGTCCGGCCTAATATTCGAATCCATTCTCGGATCCAATTGCACACGGTTGCTCACGCCAAAGATGGCTTTCATCTGACAGACCTGAATGAAAGGACGATCTTCTGCCAGGATTTCCTGCATACGTTCTTCCATCTCGGTACGAGCCGCCTCATCCATCTCTACACGAGCAGAATTGTACAGTTCTGTCAATTCATCGTTGAAATAGTCTGTTTGGCCGGTAGCACGCTGCGGGTCAGCATTGTTGCCCAACGCATACAGACCGTCGTACTGTCCATCCGACAAACCGATGAACAGCAGGTCCTTATTCTCTTTGCTTGTGAACGTATTGTTCAAAACAGTGCCATCAATCAGTTCCAGATTGACCTTCACGCCAACAGCTTCCAGATAAGCAGCGATCATCTGAGCCATCTCACTGTCCATCAGATAACGGCCGTTGGGAGACTGCATATCCAGTTCCAGTGTCTTACCGCCTTCGCCGTATCCAGCTTCGGCCAACAGTTCTTTAGCCTTTTCGGGATCATACAGGTTTGCATTCTCACTGCCATACAAGCTCTCATTAAAGCCCGGAACATCGCTGCCTACACGAGTACGGGTCGGGGTGCCTGCGCCCTGAAGCAGAGTCTCGCAAATGGCATCCTTGTCGATGGCATACTCCAGAGCCTCGCGGACCTTGGGATCGGAGCAAGCCCAACCATCGGTGCAACGCAAAATCAGCAGCATGATTCGAGAAGTTTCGCCGTATACAAGAGATGTGCCAAAACCATCGGTGTTATTGCCGACACGCTCCCATTCATTGACAGGCACGTTGTAAATCAAATCAACACCGCCGGCCAGCAGCTCGGAAACACGCGTGGAAGATTCAGGAATTACACGGTAGGTAACTTCATCCCAAGTTGCGGCTTCGCCATAGTAATCAGGATTGGGAACCAGGGTGTAATGGTCATCCGGAATCCACTCTTTCAAATTGTAGCATCCCGAAGTAACCGGAGAATCCATATAAGCATCGATGCCATTTTCTTCAACGTAATTTTTCGGCAGGATCATCGAGCAGGACATAGACAACAGCGTCGGCAAATCGGGGCGCGCTGTATCCGTAGTCACACGCACGGTGTAATCATCCACTACCTCTGTGCTGACAATGCACTTCAAATAAGTATTGCCTACCAGAGAAGCATCCTGGCTTACACGATCATAAGAGAACTTTACATCCTCCGCGGTAAGGGGATCGCCATTGTTGAATTTTACATCGTCGCGAATTTTAAATACCCAAGTCGTATCGCTTTCCTGGGAATACTCTACGCACAAATCATTTACCAACTGGAAATCAAGGTCACGATGGAACATCGTAGAACCAATGCTGGAAAACAAGTCCTGGTTGTTTGTCTGGTTCTGATTGTGTGGATCCGTAGTAATAATGTCGCTCGCGGCTCCAATCGTCAATACTTTCGAATCTGCATCCGTCTGGACAGCCGTACTGCCCGCCGTGGAACCACTCTGCCCACTGGACGAACTCGATCCGCCACAGCCGGCAAGAAGCATCGAACACGCCATCACCAGCGCCATCGCAAAAGCCAGCTTCTTTTTCATCTAAGACACCTCTTTCATCATTTTGCTTTTCGCCGTGGTACACCCTCCTCTTCCAGGTGCCCACACCCTCCTTGACGGCCAACACATTATTGTCCGGTCCACTTGTACAACTGTGTTTAGTCGTTGAACACAGTTTATACAAAAAAGGCGCACTTGTCAATTCTTTATGAACAAACCATGTACAAATTCGTTTATATATTCATATAAACCATCTTCCGTGGGCGTACAAATCGACAAATTGCACAAAAAAGGAGTCGTCAAAACTTGACGACTCCTTCTGAAAGCCTTTCTTCACTTACCTGCCTGGGGCAAAATGTTGTTCCACCGCAAATCCTGACGAGCTTGCAGGACATCCGTATAGCCTGCCATCACTTTGTAAAACGCTTCTATTTCCTCACGGGAGCATCCTCTTTCCAAAAGCTCGCTAAAAAGCTCCACATGATATTTTTTTTCGTTCACTTCCATCATGCGGTGAAGTTGCATTCCCTTTACTGTAGGGTACAAAAGTTGCATACGATCGTTATCTTCACACTTTTCCCGACAAATAAAACCTTTTTGTTCCAATTTTTTCAGTAATTGAGAGAGGGCTCCCCGCGTCCGATTCCATTTTTTGCAAAGTTGGGCGGCTGTGACACCCGGATGTTCGGCAATCTCTTCTACCGTACTTGCTTCTGTCATCGTCAATGTTAGTTCTGGTGAATATGCTTTTGGAATTCCGTTCATAGAACTACACACTGTGACAAAATCATACACCAATCCAGGTCTATGTGCGGAATGGTAAACCATTTCCTCAATTTTCTCTTCTTTGTTCGGCATCATAGGGTAGCCTCCTCAATGCAAGCGCTTTTGGCGAATTTTGGCATTGTTTTTCATTATAAACGCTGTGTCCTACAAAGTCAACTTTCTATTTTGAACGAAATACTTGTATTTCGTTCAAGGACACATATTCACAATTCCTGTTTTTTTATTGACTTCATTTTCCGTGCGTGCTATGATGACTCCAAGCTTCTAAATCATTTAGCAATAAAACATCCGCACACTCCATGGTTCTCTCTGTGCGGAAGAAGGGATGAAAAAGAATGGCTGACTTAAAAGAACTATACGACTATGTAGATGCTCACGCCCAGGAATACATTGAGCTTTTGCAAAAATTCTGCCGGCAACCCAGTATTTCCGCCCAGAACTTGGGAATCCGGGAAATGGTGGATATGATTCAAGAAGAAATGCATTCCATTGGTGTGAACCCCGAGATTATTGAAACCAGCGGAAATCCTATCATCTACGCAGAACTACCCGGCAAAAACAGCGAACGCACACTTTCTTTTTACAATCATTACGACGTTCAGCCGGCTGAGCCACTGGAGGAGTGGAAAAGCGACCCCTTTGGTGCGGAAATCCGTGATGGAAAAATGTATGCCCGCGGTGCTACAGACAACAAGGGAAGCCTTTTGAGCCGTTTATGCGCTGTAAAAGCTTATCAGGCGGTTTACGGCAAACTTCCATTGAATCTGAAATTCATTTATGAGGGAGAAGAGGAAATCGGAAGTCCTCATCTGTCGGAATTTGCACAAAAGTACCCCGATCGTCTGAAAACAGATGGATTCGCTTGGGAAGGTGGTTCCAAGCAATTAAATGGACCGCTGGAAGTATGCTTCGGTGTTAAAGGTCTGTTGTACATTGAATTGCGTTGCAAAACAGCGGCCAGTGATCTGCATTCCTGCAACGCTGCCATTGTAAAGAATCCGGCTTGGCGGCTCGTACAGGCATTGGCCACCATGAAAGACGCAAACGATCATGTCACTATCGACGGCTTCTATGACAGCGTAAAAGAACCCACCCAATATGAGATGGACTGTCTGAAAACGTTGCAGTTCCGTGAAGAGGAAACCAAAGAACGTATGGGACTGGATGGATTTATCAATGATCTGACAGGAATTCCTCTTTTAAAGAAACTTTACTACGAACCCACTGCTAACATCGCTGGATTCAAAGCTGGTTACTTGGGTGATGGCGCTAAAACCATCATGCCGGGACAGGCAGTGGTTAAAATGGACCTGCGTTTGGTACCGGATCAAAAACCCGAGGAAATTTTGAAACTTGTACGCGAGCATTTGGACCGCCATGGTTTCACGGATATTGAAGTAGTGCCTATTTCCGGAGAACCTCCTTTCCGTGCCGATCCGGAGTGTTTGTTTGCCAAAACAGTAATCAAATGTGTCAAACCCGTATATGGCATGGATCCGGAAGTTTTCGTGAGCAGCTCAGGTACTACGGCCATGTATCAGTTCTGCCATGAGGCCAATTTGGATGCAGTAATGTTCGGCGCCGGCAACGAGGGCTCCAACATTCACGCTCCGAATGAAAATATTATTTTGGAAGACTATATTAACGCCATCAAGATGGCTGCTACCGTGATGGAGGAATTTGCTCTGGCTCAGGAAGAAAAGTAATTTTGAGCAGTGGCCATCAGTTTTTCTTTTCAAAGTCTGATGGGTAGAAGCGCCCGTTTTCTCTTCTCATCAGATGTCATGAAACATGGAAAGTTCACAATAAAAAAGCCCCGGATCAAATCCGGGGCTTTTTTTATTTTGCGGTATTGATAAAGGAGCGGTTGTCCCATAGATATTTCGCGCCGGAAATAAGCGTAATGGCCGCCACACCCCAGCACAGAATAAAGGAAATAACCTGCGTAGTGTACACGCTGTATGCGCCGTCCGACACCGCCTGCTCAATGGCATAACCAAAATAATAGAAAATAATGGTGAGCATCTGCAATACGGTTTTGACCTTTCCCCACATATTCGCAGCAATGACCTTGCCGCCAGGGGCACCGGCAGCTACCATCCGCAAGCCGGACACTGCAAACTCTCGTGCCAAAATCAGTACGATCACCACCGGATGACACACACCATCCGCCATCATATACACAAAAGCCGTTGTGGTCAGCAACTTATCCGCCAGTGGATCGGCAAACTTTCCGAAGTCGGTGACCAAGTGATACTTTCGTGCTAAATTTCCATCCAAAAAATCCGTAAAACTTGCCACTGCAAACACGATTCCCGCAGCCAACATCCAGTGATAAGCAGCGCAAAGCATAAATACTGGCACCAGCAAAATACGCAACATCGTCAATTTATTTGGCAGATTCATTGTTGTATCCTCCCTTTATTCCTCCACAGGTTCAGCGTACAAATCGTACAAATCGCTGTCTGTTACCCGCACACGCAGCATGGTTCCCGGCTCAATAGGGCTCTCGCTGGCTACACACACTACGGCATCAATATCCGGCGCATCCGCTTTGCTGCGGCACAAATACAAATCATTCTCTTCATCGTATTCATCACACAGTACTGTGAGTTCACATCCCAATTTTTCAGCCTGCTTTTGCGCCATAATCTCGGTTTGAATACGCATAATCGTATCTGCACGTTGCTGACGCAATTCCTGGGGCAATTGCTCCATCCGGGCAGCCACAGTGCCTTCTTCCTCACTGTATGCAAAACAGCCCAACCGATCGAAACGATACTGGCGCACAAAATCACATAGCTCTTCAAACTGTGCTTCGGTCTCGCCCGGATAGCCAGCAATCAGAGTGGTACGTAACGTCAAATCCGGCATAGAAGCGCGCAAACGATCCAGAGCGTTTAGAACGGTCTGACGATCGCCCTTACGGTTCATGTTCTTCAAAACTTCTGAATTGATATGCTGAATGGGAACATCCAAATAGTGCAACACCTTTTCATTGCGCACCATAGCGTCGATAAATTCATCGGTGATGCGTTCGGGATAAGCATACAAAAGACGAATCCACTGAATGCCCTCCACCTGATTCAAAGCGTCCAGCAACTGAGCAATCTCAACGTTTCCGCGATCTGCACCAAACGCAGTTACATCCTGGGCAACTACAATCAGTTCTTTCACGCCTTCAGATGCCAAGAACCGTGCCTCTGCTACCAAATCTTCTACGGTACGGCTCCGCAGACCGCCGCGAATCAATGGAATCGCACAATAGTAACATCCGTTGGAACAACCTTCGGCAATTTTTAAGTATGCGTAATGATGCGGCGTTGAAATCACACGGCGTCCACCCAAGGGCAGTGCTTCTTTTGCGCCGTAACTCTCAATGTGCGTCTCTCCTGCCAGGCGCTCCAAAATTTGTACAATGGCCGCATTGGAACCGATTCCGACCACTGCATCCACCTCGGGAATCTCCTTTAGGATCTCCGACCGATAACGCTCCGCCAAACAACCGGTGACGACTACCTTCAACGCCGGATGATCCTGTTTGTAACTACATGCTTGCAGGATATTTTCAATGGCCTCCTGCTTAGCACTTTCAATAAACCCGCAGGTATTGACCAAGATTACATCCGCCTCGTCTAAATCCGCGGTAGTAGTGTGCCCGGCGCTGATCAGCGCATGACACATCACGTCGGCGTCCACCTGATTTTTGGGGCAGCCTAATGAAATCATGGCGATTGTCATTCAAAGTCCTCTCTTTCCCGTTCCAATTCTTCAAAGCAACACTCCAGTGCTTCCCGCGCCGTTCCATAAGCAAATCCGCGGCGCGCTAGAGCCGCCAACACTTTTTCTCTCTCACCGTTTGCCAGCTTCCGCAGATAACTTTTGCGGATCAACGCACAGCACGCCTCGAACTCATTTGGCTCCAATTCGGTCAATACACGCTCTATCATTTCCCGATCAAGGCCCTTTTGTTCCAACTGGTATCGAATCTCTCGGACCGATTTGTTCTGTCCTACCAGCCAAGCAACTCTGCTGCGGGCAAAACGCTCATCGTCCAGTAAGTCCAAACGATTCATTTCTGCCACAGCCGCTGCAGCAGAATGCTCATCAAATACACGACAAAGTTTTTGGTACAGCTCACCGGAAGAATAGTCGCGCAAAGAAAGATACCCCAGGGCCTTTTCCTTGGCCCTGCGGGTATCGCTTTGTCGTTGCAGTTCCGCCAGGGCCGCCGCATCCAGCGTCATTCCCTCACGGATGTGATTTTTAACAAATGTCTCATCGTCCACCGAAAACAAGAAACGTTCCTCTTCATCGAACAACGCATATCTGCCTCTTCTTGTCTCGCGGATGCTGCCGATCATCATGCCTCGTCATCCTCAACCATGATATCGATGTTGGCTTTCTCCGGACGTTTGGCGGGCTTAACTTCAATTTTGTCATCCGGTGCTTGCGCACTGACAGGCGCCTTACTGGGCGCATCGTCCAAATTGGCCGGGCGTTTCAGCACTTCTCCTTTTTTCAGCGTATACAATTTGCCGGCATTTTCACGTACCAGCTTCTCAATCTCTTCGAACATTTCGGGATGTTCATCCAAATAGACTTTTGTATTATCACGTCCTTGTCCCAGACGCGTATCGCCATAAGAAAACCATGCGCCGCTTTTCTGAATAAAGCCCAATTTGACAGCCAGATCCAGCAATTCTCCGGTCTTTGAAATACCCTGACCGAACATAATATCAAATTCCGCTTCTTTAAAAGGCGGAGCCACTTTATTTTTGACCACTTTTGCACGTGTGCGGTTGCCAATAAACGAACCTGTGGAATCCTTTAATCCTTCGATTCGGCGAACATCGATACGTACGGAAGAATAGTATTTCAATGCACGGCCGCCAGGCGTCGTCTCCGGATTTCCATACATTACGCCAACTTTTTCGCGCAACTGGTTGATGAAAATCGCAATTGTGCCCGTCTTTCCAATTACACCCGTCAGTTTTCGCAGGGCCTGACTCATCAAGCGGGCCTGCAGACCAACATGAGAATCGCCCATTTCACCTTCGATTTCGGCGCGCGGCACCATAGCAGCCACCGAGTCGATTACAACGGCATCAATCGCACCCGAACGGACCAACGCCTCACAAATCTCCATAGCCTGCTCACCGGTATCCGGTTGGCTGACAAGCAGAGAATCAATATCCACGCCCAACGCCTTTGCATAAACTGGATCCAATGCGTGCTCTACATCGATGAACGCAACTTCACCACCGTTTTTCTGAGCCTCAGCAATGCAGTGGAGCGCCAGCGTCGTCTTACCGGAAGACTCCGGTCCATAAATCTCCACGATGCGTCCGCGAGGCAGGCCACCAATCCCCAGTGCCAAATCCAGTGACAAACTGCCCGTGGAAATTGCATCCACGTTCATAGTCACATTTTGGCCCAATTTCATAACAGCGCCTTTGCCAAACTGCTTTTCAATTTGCGAAAGCGCCGTTTCAAGCGCTGTTTTCTTATCGCCCGCCGCCTTCTTGGTGGGAGACACGATTGCTTTTTTCTCTGCCATTGTTTCCTCCAAAATGCTGTTTTAGTATATCTTTAAAATATCACATCATATGTCCAATAAATCGGACTTGTAAAGAAATTCTATGGAGAACGGAATTAGTATACCCCAAACACGTACAAAATGCAATTTATTCCGAGTTTTCCGGTATAGCTTCCCCTCTGGGACGTTTGGCACACACACATCGATCGCGGCCACCCAGGTCCTTTAAGACCGTTACGTCAATATATCCGGCTTTTTGGCAGATACAGCTCACATCCTTGCCCTGAAGCCATCCAATTTCAAATATAAGAACACCGCCAGGAGAAAGTTTGGAAAAATAAGCCGGTGCAATGTGAGAATAAAATTCCAATCCTCTTTCCCCGGCCTCCAAAGCCATACGTGGCTCAAAAGCCAACTCTGGCGCTAACTGTTGCATTTCATCCGGAGAAATATAGGGCGGATTAGAAACGATGATGTCAAAACTCTCATCTTCTAACCCGCTGTCCCAGCAAAGCACATCCGCCTGCACCACACGCAAAGGTGAACCATACTTTTGATTATTCCTGTCAAGATACTTTAGCGCCTGTGAAGAAAGCTCCACCGCAGTTACCTGCGAATCCGGCACATGACATGCTACCGCCAATGCGATGGCTCCACTTCCGCTGCAAAGATCCACTACCCGTGCAGCTTCTTTCTTGCGCGCAGCCTCAATCGCCTGCTGTGCCACCAATTCTGTATCCGGCCGTGGAATCAAAACGCCTGGCCCTACGCAAAGCGTCAAATCCAAAAAATCCCACTCGCCAAGCAAATATTGCAATGGTTCATGATGACAGCGCCGTTCAAGCAAGCCGTCCAGCACTGTTTGACTCTCAGGTGGAACACCGGTTTCGCTGTACGCATTTAGTCCAGTCACGAAATAGACAAGCTGTGCAGCATCAAATTCTGCATCTTCCACCTGCATTTGCTTTAAACGGCATACTGCATCACGCCAAAGCTCACGCGCGGTCACCATTTTCCCTCGTTGGGGTCGTCCGGCAAAACCGGCTGAACCGCAGCAATGGCGCATTCGATCATGCTGTCATCTGGCTCATTGGTTGTAATGTGCTGCAACCACAGGCCAGGTGCGGAAATTGCACGGGTAATCACATTGTTGTGACGACCGCAAAATTTAATGATCTCATAACCTACTCCCATGACCACCGGTAAAAGGAGCAATTTCAGTGCGATGCGAAGCAAGGTGTTCGTACTAGTAATCAATGCCCCAACCAAAATGCTTAAAAGCACAACAATCAATAAGAAGCTTGTACCGCAGCGAGGGTGAAAACGGGAACAACGACGAATATTTTCTACTTTCAATTCCAAACCAGCCTCATAACAGGCGATGGTCTTATGCTCTGCCCCATGATAAGCAAACATTCGTTTAATGTCTTTCATACGGCTGACAAGCGCCATATAACCCACAAGCATAACGATTTTTAAAATGCCTTCAATCCACGCACGCCACAAACCAAGTTCTACGAACTTTCCTAAAAGTCCGGTCAACGCAGTAGGAATGACCAAAAACAACACCAGTGCCAGTGCGCCACCCGCGATTGCGGCCAATGTCATAATAAAATTTCCTGCTTTATCGCCAAATGTGTCATTTACCCATTTATCAAATCGGCTTTCTTCCTGCTCAAACGCCTCCTCACCCATGGAGATCTCTGCGCTTTTCATCAAGCACTGGTATCCGCTCACCAAGCTTTCCACAAAAGCGCATACCCCACGCACAAGCGGCCACTTCTGCCAAGTATGTGTAGATAATTCCTTCGTTTCGATGTAAATTTCACCATCCGGCTTTCTCACAGCCAAAGCCATTTTTTTAGGTCCTCGCATCATGATGCCTTCAATCAGCGCCTGACCGCCTACACTTGTTTTAAATTTTTCTTCTGGTGTATATTGTTTCAAATCAAAGTTCCTTTCCGTTCTTCCGCTTCTTTTTCCTTTCGGTAAATGGGTAAGCGCAGTGTCACCACTGTGCCGTTGCCCAATTCGCTTTGAATGTCCAAGGCACCGCCGTGTGCCTGCATAATCTCGTCCACCACCGCCAAACCAATGCCGGACCCGCGCACAGCGCCCTTTCCCTTGTAAAACTTAATACGCACATTCTCCAAATCCTCAGGAGATATGCCCGGCCCTTGGTCCGCAATGCTTACATAAGCATTGCTAGAATCGGTCAAAAGTTCGATCGTGATGGAGCCATCCTTAGGCGAGTATTTGACCGCATTGTCCAAGACATTGACAAATACCTGGCGCAAACGTGCCGGATCTCCCCGCACCGGTACGGGCTGTGCAGGTTCTTCCCAGATCAGATGCAGCCCTTCCAATTCCACGCGACGCTCCATCATAATGACAGCGTCCGAAATTTCAGCGGCCAAATCCAAAAGTTCTGGCTTCAGGGTAAGTCCGTTTTGCATACGAGAGAAATCCAGCAATTCCTCTACCATCGCATACAATCGATCCGTTTCATTGGCAATTACTTGTACGCCCCGCTTATAAGCGGGATCTTTTGGATCCTCAATGGCCGCAATGGTCTCGATCCAACCTTTGATAGAAGTAAGCGGCGTGCGCAGTTCGTGGGACACCGAAGAGATAAAATCATTTTTCATGCGTTCGGTTTTGTCCAGTTCGCCCGCCATGTGGTTAATTGCAGCGGACAATTTTCCAATCTCGTCATCCGACTTTTGTTCCAACCGAATAGACAAATCACCCAATGCTATTTTTGCAGTGGTTGCTTCGATTTCATTCAAAGGCCGCACGATGCTGCGGATAAAAAACATACCCGACCAAATGCTGAACATAACAATGGCCGCCACCACTGCCAAGCTGAGAAGAATCAAGGTTTCGATGCTGCGGTCCACTAGAGCCAAACTGGTAACCAGGCGCACCGCCAATAAATCGCCAGAAGGGTAAGGCAAAAGCGCCGTCATGGCCATCACCTTTTCGCCCATCTCACTCTCATAAACTGCATATCCGGTACCGTCCTCGCTGGATAGAGCCTTTACCAAATCACTTCCTGCTACGGTATCCCGAGAAAAACCAGTCGTTGAAACGGCAACCCGACCGTTATTATCTACCAGCATCAACTCAAACTTGTCTTTTTCTGAAAACTGCTCCACCATGCGGCGTAGCACATTCTCACGGCTTTCCCCTGTCTGACTTCCTGATGCAGAAAGTTGCGTAAGAATGGTACTGCTCCGGGACGCCAGCGCACGGCGCGCACCTTCATAATAATTGGAAATGGAAAAATACAAAAATACGGTTTCTGCCAGCAGCAGCACCAAAATGGTGATAAGAAGGCTACCACGCACCCAACGTTTTGTAATGCTGTTCAAGCCAAGGCCGCCTCCTTTTTGCTCCTCTCCGGCTTCCGCTTAGCCATTCCATCGATATCCGTATCCCCAGACCGTCATAATATGCTTAGGCGCCGAAGGTTCGTCCTCAATTTTCATGCGCAAACGCCGAATATTTACGTCTACAATTTTTACGTCGCCGAAATAATTTTCGCCCCAAACGCCCTCCAAAATTTTCTCGCGAACCAAGGCAACGCCTGGATTGGCAAAAAACAATTCCATAATCTGAAACTCTACCTGTGTCAAATCAATGGGTTGTCCATTTTTATAAAGAATGCGGCTTTTTTGGTCCAGTACAAACACACCGGACACCATACGCCCATCGTCCTCGTCTTGGGTTTGAGGCGCATTTCGGGCAACCCGTCTCACCAAAGCATCCACACGGGCCAAAAATTCGCTAATGCTAAACGGTTTGGTCATATAATCATCCGCGCCGATAGACAGGCCGCGAATTTTATCCGTTTCCTGGCTTTTTGCGCTGAGCATAATAATTCCCACCGTAGCAGAATCCCGCCGAATATTCTCGCATAGGGAAAAGCCGTTCATTCCAGGCAACATAATATCCAGCACCGCCACATCAAAGGGCTTATGCTCTTTAAACACCGACAACGCCTCCTCGGCGCTGGCCGCTTCATATACCTCGTACCCTGCCAATCGCAGATTCAGCCCCACTACCTCACGAATCGCTTCTTCGTCTTCTACTACCAGTATCTTTCTCATGCCGCTTCGCCTTCCTCATCATTCAATCACGCGGATGCCGCGCTGAATTATCTGGGCATCCAGAGTAGAACATTCGCCGCTGAAATAGAACATTACATACTTATCTCCTACACGTATTCCCTGTACAAAGGAGTTGGGAAGTGTTGAAGGACTTTCTACAATCCGAACATTTACAAGAATCCTTTGCGTCTGTGCGTCCAACACGCTCCACGAATCATCTTGAGCCGTACTCAAAGAAATTTCTATGGTATCCCGCCATGCTTCCGGAAGCCGGATGTAATAACTGTATTCTGAATCATAAATGCCAAACTGAAGTGCTGAATCCACTGCCAGATAATTGTTCCACTGTACGTAGTACAGCCGATTTACCAATTGATCCGGAGCCGCGCTTCCCAAGACCTGCGGGACTAAGATCAACCCGTTATTGCTCATATCCGTAGAATTCAAAGATGTAATATAACGGACGGATTGCCGAGGGATATCCTCCGCATTGGAGCCAGCACACTCCACCAAACTTTTTCCCATGACGCGCCAAACTTGGCTGGCATGTGCTCCGGACGAAAACGTTCCATCCACCACAAGTCCACGAACATTTCCGTAGATGGACAACATCAAACTGGAACAAGAAGTAAACCGTTCATCCATCTGAACCGTGTGCCAAAGCTCCATTTTTCCATTGGTCACACCCGCTAGCTGAATACTCAAAGCGCCAGACTCAGCCACCGTAGGAATCAAAACCAGTTCGGGTGTTCCACTGCCTGTGAAGTCAGCAACCACATACGAGTCGTACGCCTGTGTATAGAGAGTTGATACCTGCTGCCCATCGTATGAATAAATCGCCAAATACTTGTCCGCTAAATTGGTGTTGGCGTAACCTACAACGAACTGAATCCCCGTCTGTAAAAAGCTCACACGCTCCACGCTTGCCAACTCACTGGAAAGACCGCTGACCTGCTGAACGACGACCCATTCGCCTTCCTGTTGTTCCAATACAGCAAAATTCACATTTTGGCTTTTATTTTTCAACGTATAAAATACTAGAGCCTCGGTCTCACCATCGGCATCAAAATCATCCAAGAGCAATGGCGCCATCTCATCCCCGCCTCGGGGGTATTTAAGCTGAAGGGTATCCCCCATGGCTGCGGTCAGTGCTTTCTGCACAGCGCTCTGCTGCTGTGTGGCCTGCGGAACGCGCAACATCTCCTCCACATCTTCTCCTGGAGGAAATCCGCCACATCCAGTCAGCAGAGCCACAGTCGCCACAAGAGCGGCCAGCCGTTTCCAGACAGCCATCGCCGCCCCTCCTTTTCTGTTCAAAAAGTAAAAAAACAGTTACAAATAGTATACCATACATGTACTCTTTAAACAAGATGAATCCCAATGCTCATAATTAAGATTCCCACGCAAAGCCCCGCCACAGTACCGCCGCGATCTCCGCTTGAGAATCCTTGCGGAATCAGTTCACTCACCGACACATACAACATCACTCCGGCAATAAGGGCGATCAGCCCGTTGAGAAACAGCGCAGACAAAAAACTTCTCAAAAATAAAAATGCCAATACTGCGCCTGCCGGTTCGGCCAAACCGGAAAACAGTGCATACAAAACGCCTCGCGCGCGGCTGCCTGTTGCGTAATATACCGGTACGGAAATCGCAAACCCTTCTGGAATATTATGCAAGGCTACTGCCGCCGCCAATGTAAGCCCCAGCGTTGGGTCCGCATAAGTTGTGAACAGCGTAAGAATTCCTTCGGGAAGATTATGCATCACAATTGCGGCCGTGGTGACCATAGCGCTTCGCAAAGCACCTGCTGACGCGCCTTCGCGACCAGCCGCAAGTTCACACTCTGAGGGAATGCAGCGCTCCAAAAGCAATGCCACGATCATTCCCATCAGACACAAACTCGCCGAATAAAATGCCGCTTGCGTAATTGGCATCGTCTCTCCATAGGTTTCCACCGTATGAGGCAACATATCCGACAAAGATACTGTCATCATAACACCGGCGGCAAAGCCCATGGAAAAAGACATCATTCTATTTCCCGGACGACGAAAAAAAAGGACCGCCAGACCACCGATCCCTGTGGATAAACCGGCAAGACCGCTGAGCAGCAACGCAAACAGCATTTTTATCCCCCCTCTGGGAATAGATATGCCGGCGCCCTTGCCAGATATGAAAAAGCGGGCGCGCCGTACAAGAACAAGTCCTGTGCGGCGCGCCCGCTCTGTGCTTTATTCTGGTGCTTTCATGCTTTCTACCATGCTGATGGAACGCAATTTCCGGTGCATAACCAAATTGACAAGGCAGCTAAACACCATCGTCAAAATCGCGCTATACACATAACTCATAACTTTTATGCTGCGCCCAAACATCACGGCATCCACCTCAGCGGTACGAATGACAAACATATGCAAAAAGATTCCCAGTACCAGTCCTGCGAGTGTTCCAATCACACTCAGTGCAATGGATTCGCGGTACACATAAGCCGAGACCTCTTTGTCATAGAAGCCCAAAACTTTAATGGTCGCGATTTCTTTCACTCGTTCGGTAATATTGATATTGGTCAAGTTATACAGCACCACAAAGGCGAGTACTCCCGCCGATACAATTAAAACTACAACAATTGTGTCGATTTTTTCCAGCATATTGGAGAAGGTTTCTTTCAAATCTTCTGTAAAGCTAACAGAAGACACTCCCTCTGCGCTCAACAGAGCCTCGCTCAGAGTATCTCGGCCTTCCTGACTTGAGTCTGCCGATCTAGCGTACACAGTGTTGAACTCCGGTTCCTCTCCAAATCCGTCCCGATAGGTATTGGCCGTCATGTAAACATAATTTTCCACGTAATTCTCTACAATGCCGCTGACCGTGAAGCTCGCAGTCTGTCCGTCATTGTTCTCCAATTCCACCGTATCACCTATGCCTACATCCATCCGCTGGCTCATCTTCTCTGTGATGACCACCTGTCCATCCTGCGGGACATCCACCGGATCGCCGCCCTTTCGGGTGTGCAAATCGACAAATTGCGGCAAGTCTTCCATCGTCTGCGGAACTACGAGATAAGTGGTAAAGCTGTCCGATCCAATGGAGTTGGTACTCTGCTCCTGATGAATCGGCAAGTATCCTTCTACCAGTTGTGTGTCATTGAGAATCTCCTGCATACCATCCTTATCCAAAGCCTGCTGATTTTTCAGCGAGATGGAAACATCGTAAGTAAACACCTCGCCGAATTGCTTGTAGACAATGTCACTGATGGAATCATGCAGCCCAAATCCCGTTACTAACAGTGCCGTACATCCTGCAATTCCTACAACCGTCATGAAGAATCTCTTTTTGTAGCGGAACAGATTCCGTGCGGTCACCTTGTAAGTAAATTTCATACGCTTCCACACAGCCGGTATCCGCTCCAGCAAAATGCGTTTTCCCGCTTTGGGAGCTTTGGGAAGCATCAGTTGAGCAGGTGTTTCCTTCAATGTAGCCCATCCGGCATTCAGTGTGGCCATCAGCGTACATATAATGGCTGCTGCCGATGACAAAACCGCATATTTTACATTAAACTGACAGTATAAATCCGGCAAATTATACATCATGGAATAAGCGTTCCAGATGACCGTGGGGAACAAATGGAAACCTACGGTCAAGCCGACAACACATCCCACAATGGAAGCAGTCATGGCATAAAGAATATATTTGAGCATAATGGCCCGTTTGGTATATCCCAAGGCCTTCATTGTGCCAATCTCAAGACGTTCCTCTTCCACCATGCGGGTCATCGTCGTTAAGGCCACCAAAGCAGCTACCAAGAAGAAGAACACAGGAAATACTTTGGCAATGGCATCTACTTTCTGAACATTGGATTCAAAAGATGCAAAACTCACGTTCGTATCCCTGGTCAAAACATACCACTCGGGCATTTCAAGCTCATCAATAGTCTTTTGAGCATCATCCAATTGCCGCTCTGCATCCGCCAGTTCCTGTTCCGCGTCCTGTTTCTGCACCTGATATTCGTTTTCGCCGTCCTCCCATTGCTTTTTCGCATCTTCGAGTTCGGCAATTCCCTGCTCATACTGCTCCTGAGCAGCATCCAATTTCTGTTGTGCTTGTTCAAATTCCAGTTGGGCCAATCCCGGTGCCAAATTCAGCTCCGTCTCGCCCGCGGCAATCAGCTTTTCGGCCTCGGTAATCTGCTTTTTGGCCTCTGCCAGCTTTGCCTTGCCTGCGGCCAACTGCGACTCGCCATCAGCAATCTTCTGTTCGTTGGCCTCCAGTTCCTGTTTGGCAGTCTCCAACTGAACCCGACCGTTGTTTAGCTGAGTGACCGCCTCATCATAAATTTGCTTTGCGCTATCGGCCTGGGAACGTGCAGTAGCTGCGGCCGAATCCAGCGCATCCAATCGGCTTTGTTCTGTTTGAACTGCCTGCTGTGCAGCTTCATACGTTTGTTGCTCTTTTTGTTCCAAAGCTTGCGCTTGTGCCAGTTGTTCCTGCACTGCAGCATAATCGGGGTCTTCCGGAGTCATTCCGGCCAGTTGTTCTTCAAGCGCTACACGCTGATTGTATGCCGCCTCATAGGCAGCCTTTGCCTCGCTCTCAGATGCCTGAAGATCTCCAATATTGCTGTTGGCATGGCCTTCCTGTGCCGCCTGCTCGGCCGTCTGTGCAGCAGCTTCTAACGCTTGATACTGAGTTTCCAGGGAAGGCAACAGACTCTCTGCTTCCTTTAAAGCAGACTCCAACAGCTCGATTTGTTCCCGACCGTTTTCCAACTGTACCTTGGCATCTTCTAACGCCTGCTCTTTGTCCTCCAGCTCTTTCACACCGTCTTCGTATTGAGCCTTTGCATCAATCAGGCTATTTTTTGCCTGGGTCAGTTTATCTTTTTCCTGAGCCAATGTATCGGGAAGTGTCTCCCGATTCTGTTCCAGCTCTTTTTCTCCGCTCTCAATCTGGTTTTTGGCATCTGCCAGCTCTTTTTCGCCCGATTCAATTTCTGCGCGTCCATCGTCCAGCTCCTGCTGCGCCTCTGCCAGTTGTTGCTCGGCGTCTGCCTTTTTCTCCTCATATTCGGCACGAGCGTCGTCCAGCTCCTGCTGCGCTTCCGTTTTGACTTCATCGTAACGAATCTCACAACGAGCTGCGCTGATATCCTCAATTTTGTCAACGATATCGTCGACTACATCGTCATACTCATCCAGCAGTGAATCCGTTTGCGCTGCTCCGGAAACGGTCAAATAGGCCACTGTGTAAACATCCTGGACAAAATTTTCGCTGCCCACATACATGACAAGTCC
>NZ_CAUWGY010000021.1:0-39360 GCF_963558415.1 uncultured Ruthenibacterium sp.
TTACTTGTCTGCATTTTGTGTTGTACCCCTATCACCTTGAAAATTTACGAACGATTAAAACGAAACACTTTACTTCGCGGTATCGTTTTGATGCTGGTATTTTTCGTAACGATTGCCTATATGGTTGACGCTACCAGCAGCCCATTCCTTTATTTCCGATTCTAATCTGGAGGAACTGCGCATGAACATCATTCACAAAATTCGGCAGTACCCTATTGTATTCCTTTTTCTTGCATTTTTGATTGGATTTGCCATCTTGGATGAACTATGGCCTAAGCGAGAATATTCCGAATTGGAAAACCGAAAGCTTGCTCAGCGTCCGACTTTTACCATTAGCAGCGTCCTTGAAGAAAACCCCAACAACACTTGGATGTCGCAATACGACAAATACACCAAAGACCAAGTTGCATTTCGCGACGGTTGGATTGACTTGAAAAGTCGGATTGAGGCATTGTTTTTAAAGACAGAAAACAATGACGTTTGGCTCGGCCAAGACCACTATTTGTTTGCTAAGTTTCTCTCTTTAGGAGAAAGCACTCGTTTCTATCAAAATCTCAGCGCAATTGAAAAGCTTTGTGAACGCCATCCCGATATGGTGGACGTTATGATTGTACCATCCGCCAGTTTGATTTTAGAGGACAAACTCCCTTATGATGCTCCTGTAGCAAATGAAGATTTGTATTTGGACGAACTTGCTGCGACGCTTTCGGGGAAAGCCTCCGTATACGATGAGCGAGAAACACTTCGGCAGCATCAGGATGAGTATATTTATTATCGTACTGACCATCATTGGACGGATAACGGGGCCTATTATGCCTATCAAGATTATATCGAAGGACAAGGTTTGACTCCCGTTTCACATGAATCCCTTCCTCTTTCTACAGTCGACAACTTCTACGGAACTAATTATTCCAAAGCACGTACGTTTAATGCCATTCCCGATACAATCACTTATCCGGATTTGAACAACATCCTTACGATTCATAATTTCGATCCTCTGGGAAATGAAACGTTAGAACCAGGTCCTCTCTATGACACATCCGCTTTTTCCACCAGAGATAAATACAGTGCTTTTCTTCGAGGGAACAACGGATATTCTACTCTGGAAGGAAATGGAGAAGGAAGTATTCTTGTCGTCAAAGATAGTTATGCCAACAGTTTTATTCCCTATCTTACGCAAAACTATCGAAATATAGGTATCGTTGATTTTCGTGCGAACAACGAAAAGATTGATTCTATTCTTGAGCGAGGAAATTATGAGCGCATTTTAATTTTGTATAGTTTCCAAGGTTTTGCCTCAGACATTTATCTGGCTAGCCGGATTGCAGTTGCATAAAAGAAGAGCCGTGGGTTAAAAATCCCACGGCTCTTCTTTATACATTTTTAGCATCTTCCTGTTCGTAGGTCTCTTGTTCTTCCATTAACAATCCCCACTCATTGTATGCTTCGTCTTGACGAAAACGCGCATCGTCCAAGTCATCGCATACTTTCTGAAGCTGGATGTGATCTTTCAAAATTTCAGGATCATTAATTGCACCTTCCAAATCCATAATTTTGAGCTCCAGCATTTCCATTTCATCTTCTAAAGCCTTTATTTTTGCGCGCAACTCTGCCTTGCGCTTACGCTGTTCTTTTCCATACGCCGGACGTGCAGATACGACCTTTTCTGAAACAACTTTTTCTTCTGGGCGATCACGCCGCATAAGTGCTTCATAATTTTCGAACTGACACACGCTACCGTCTTGAAGATAAAGAATCGGGCAAGCCAAACTATTCATCAAGTATCGATCATGTGTAACTAAAATTAGTGTACCCTCATAGGCTGCCAAAGCGCGTCCTAAACTCTCTCGAGTATAAATATCCAAATGGTTCGTCGGCTCATCCAAAAACAACAAGTTCGGACGTTCCAACAAAATCTCAGCAAAACGAAGTCTTGCCAATTCACCGCCGGAAAGTGACGCACAGTTTTTAAATACATCTTCTCCTCGAAAGTTTAATTTTGCCAGATGACTTCTAACCTCTAATTCTGTCATCTTGGGATATTTATCCCAAATGGCATGCAACACCGTGCCTGCACGCCTCGTTTGCTGCTGTTCGAAGATTGAAGGCTTAGCCCCTGCCCCCAGCCGAACTGTTCCTGTTTGGGGTTTCAATTTTCCGTCTAAAACACGCAAAAGTGTTGATTTTCCCGCTCCATTTGGACCTGCAATAATTCTGCGCTCTCCACGCAAAATTTGCAAATCCAAATTTTGAACCAATGTTCTACCGCCCAATTGAATACCAATATTACGTGCTGTTAGTAACTCGTTATAAGGTAAAATATCAAATTCAAATCGGAATTTCAACTCAATATGGGCAGTTTTAGGAGCTTGTGTAATCTCCATCTTTTCCAACTGTTTGCGCCGACTCTGTGCCATTTTTGTTGTAGATGCCCGCACCAAATTTCGCGCGATATAATCCTCTAGTTTCTGCGCTTTTTCAACATCGGCTTCATGTTGTTTCTGCTGAAGTGTGACCTCTGCTTCTTTTTGCGGAAGATATGCTGAATAGTTTCCTTTGTAAGCGGTCAGGATATGCTCCTCGATTTCAAAAATTCGATTACACACTTCATCCAAAAAATATCGATCATGGCTAACTGCTAAAATAGCGCCAGCATATCCTTTCAAGAACTGCTCCAGCCATTCCATTGTTTCAAAATCCAGATGATTCGTTGGCTCATCCAAAATCAGAATGTCCGGGCGCTGCAATAGCAGTTTGGCTAACCGAAGTCTCGTATGCTCTCCGCCGGATAAAACCGAAACTTTTTTATCGTATGTTTCCGGTGGAAAAGCCATACCATTTAGAATTTTTTTGATCTGGGTATCCATGTGATAACCATCCCCAGCATCCACTACCGCCTGAAGAGCCGCGTGCTTTTCCATTAAAGAGCGGTCTTCTGGATGAAGGCTCATCTGTTCCTGCAGCAACTCCATTTCTGCCATTGCATCCAGCACGTTTTGATAGGCCTTTCGCATCTCGCCATATACAGTCTGCGTAGGATCCAAAAAACTGTTTTGCTCTAAATAACCAATTGTTGTACCGTGCGCAAATACAATTTCTCCTTGATCCGGTTCTATCTCACCTGTAATTAATTTTAGGAACGTTGTTTTCCCAGCGCCATTCTCTCCTATGATGCCCACACGATCTTGCGCATCCAGAGTACAGCATATGTGTTCCAGACACACTTGGGCCCCAAAACTTTTATTTAAATCATCAATGCTCAGTAACATAAAATCCTCAACTACGTTATTTCATAGATTTCAACATCATCATTGGAAAACACACACGAAAAAGCCGCAAGCTGCTCATTATCCCCTGCGTATTGTTTGGAGTATACCAAATAATTGATTCCGTTTTCTACGCACAACTGATAAATTTCTTCATGCGTGGATTCCGAGTTAAATAGTGCTTCATTCACACGTTTTTTTTCGGCTACTACCTGTTCGGAAACTCCCATATTGGTGATTGCATACGTATAGCCTTCCATATAGGCCTGCCGTCCGGACAATGCAGAATAAATACTGGAAATCCCATCGTTTGTATTAGCCATCGTATGAATGCGATTTGTGGCGAACACCGCATCCTGTTTGGTATTTTCTCTCATCCATATCATTGCTTCTTCATCGCCAGAACGAACCGTACTAACATAGGGATATTTCGGAATAATGTCTAAATTCCGTCCCAATTGACGCATGCCACTTCCGGTAAAGTTTATCACTAAAATCACAGTCGTTGCAAGTCCCAGTGCACCGCAACCTATTACAAATTTTTTTAAATATCCGCGAATATGGTCGATCTGATCCACCGCCAAAAGATTTAAAAAGAAAATTGCAATCAATGCAAAATACAATTGGCTGTAGGAAGGATGCCAAAATAAGAAAAATGCTAAAAATCCGCCGACTGTCACTCCGTTTGCCAACAATCGCTCCGCTGGCAGATGAAAAATGTATTTAACATCTTTGGGAAGCCCATGCAAATAAAGTGAAATCTGAAAAGGTTGCATGCAAAAAAGTGCCAAAAATCCGCCTAAAAGCAGGCGTATCCAGTGATCATCTTGAAGACCCAAGGCACCAAGCCATTGATACGGCGGCATATTTTTGATCGTCTCAAAGCCAAAATGAACGCTCGTATTTACTCCTGAAGAAAAAATCACAAAATAAATGACTAGAAAAATTGCCAGTACTCCGGCAAAGCACAAAAGAGCCCTTCCCCATTTGGGCTTTCGAAAAAGCAATAACAACATTGTTACTGTAAAGCTGCATGCCACAATTGCTGCAGCCGGTCCCTTTGCAAAGCAAACTAAAAAGAAACTGCATAAAAAAGTTGCCAAATAAAAAAAGTTCACTTCAAACTTTCTTTGGGCCAAATCCTGAAATAAAACCACAAAGATGGAAATAAAAATCAGTGCCGTACTTTGTGAATTTACATTTGTAATCAAATGCAGCATATTGGTATTGTTAAAAATACCTTTTCCATTTAAAAGCGCAGTCCAAAGACTCGCGCAATTAAATAGGAACATAGAAAATGTGAAAAAGAGAGCTTTATTCTTGTTACCCTTATAAAAATGGCAGCCCAGTTGATAAAGGCAGCACAAAAGGCCCGCCAAAACAACCGGCCCAATATACGATACAAAAATATCGTAACAAGAAATGCCACTTACATAAGAAAGAGCTCCTACCGTCAGTTCTGTAAGATAATGATAAGCAAGACGAACTTGGGAAAAACGGATATCCTGCGGTGGAAACGCCAAATGAAAAGATTCCGCATTTCCAATATTCCATAAAACATCTTGGTTCGGTAAAATTTCTCCTACGACACTTGCATGAGCATTTTTAACCGTGACCATTAAAGCAAACAATGCCGTCAAGCAGGACCACAACACCACAATACATTTCCTGGATGCATCTTCTTTGAATGATTTAAACCAGAGTTTCCAATCCAGCCTTGCAATTGTCAAAATCCAAAAAAATCCCAATACTGGTGGTGCAAGTCGAACAATCCATAAAAGGTTCAGGCGCTCTCCAAAACAATACAAAGCTGCTAAAAATCCAGTTCCGAACAAAATGGACAAAGGGGCTGTAAAATCCGGAATATTTTTACCCATCCCACTTGCCCACACAAAAAAGCGTCCCGGGAAATACAGATAAAAGGCAACACACATAAAAAAGAGGAGCATTTCCACAAGGGAACTGCCGCTCAGTTTCACCACTAAAAGGTAAAACAAAAAGCAAGCCGCGCATACTACAATTTTTACGCGTCCAAAGCCCTTTTGCATTTTTTCGGCCAATTCGGTCAACATGGTACTCCTCCATATAGGTCAAACGGCTGCCATCTCTAAAAGACGGCAGCCGTTTCTCTCGCTTTATTTGAAAAATCGATTGAGCGCAGTTACGGCCAGGCTGATAATGCCCATTACAATAAAAATACCGCACATGCCCATTAACATAACGCCCAGAGATTGTACTAACTGTTCCATCTTCAGGCCTCCTTTATCGTGCAATCAAATTCAAAATCAATCCGCCTGCAATAACACTGGCGATTTGTCCGCCTACATTAACGCCTGCTGCATGCATCAACAAAAAGTTTTGCGGATCCTCTTTTAGTCCCATTTTATGAATCACACGGCTGGACATGGGGAACGCAGAAATACCGCACGCACCAATCATAGGATTAATTTTCTTTTTCGTAAAGAGGTTCAGCAATTTGGCAAACATAACGCCACCCACTGTATCGAAAACGAAAGCAAACAAGCCGAGGCCCAAAATCATTAACGTTCCAACCGTTAAGAACTGATCGGCCTGCATCTTGGTGGCAATTGTAATGCCCAAGAAAATCGTAATCAGATTGGCCAAAACATTTTGCGCCGTCTCCGACAAACTATTCAGCACACCGCACTCTCTGAGCAAATTACCGAACATCAAAAATCCAACCAAAGCAACACTTCGCGGAGCAACCAGTCCCGCAATCACCGTCACTACAACTGGGAACAAAATTCTGGTGGTTTTGCTAATTTCTTTCGCCTCGTAAGGCATGCGGATTTTCCGCTCTTCCTTTGTAGTGATAGCACGAATGACCGGGGGCTGAATAATGGGAACCAATGCCATGTAACTATAAGCCGCTACAATAATTGCGCCCAAATATTTTGTTCCGTAGAAGTTCGCTAAGAAAATGGCTGTCGGGCCATCTGCCGCACCGATAATGCCAACGCTGGCCGCATCCTGAATGCTAAACATCCCAGGGAAAATCATATTTACAACGCAAGCCAATGAAATGGTAAAGAAAATACCAAATTGAGCCGCCGCTCCAAACAGCAGCAGTTTCGGATTGGAAAGCAATGGTCCAAAATCGATCATCGCTCCAATTCCAATAAACAAAAGCAACGGGAAAAGTTCATTTGCAATGCCAGCTCGGAACAGAACGTCGATTGCACCTTCCTCTAAACCGCTCTCATAAAGTTGATCAATGGCGCCAGACAGCGGCAGGTTAACTAGGATCGCACCAAAACCCATCGGTAAGAGCAGACTTGGTTCCATGTCTTTTTTGACCGCAAGATAAATAAAAATTCCTCCAACTGCCCACATTACGATCATTTTGGCGATTTGTATAGCGCTCATAGACAGCAGCGCTCCAAACATCGCTTCGACAAACGTTGTGATTAACTCCATTCTTGATTCTCCTTTTTTTATTTACATCTAACGCGCCTTTTTTATGTGCGCATTACACCAATTTAAGACATCCCCATATACTTGCGGCCTATTCGTCTCATTGAGCATCTCATGACGACCGCCCTGATAAAGCTTTATCGATACATCCTCTACGCCTGCTGCACAAAGCATTTCATATACCTTCTGAACGCCTTTGCCATAGGCCCCTACCGGATCCATATCCCCCGAAAACAAAAAAACAGGAAGTTTCTTTGGGATTTTACTTGCCCATTGCGGTGTACTCACCTCGGCCAAAGTACACATTAAGTCATGGAAAGCACTTACTGTAAAAACAAAAGTACATTTGGGATCCTTTGCATATTGTGCGACGATATCTTTATCACGTGTAATCCAATCATATGGAGTGGCCGGTGCTTGAATCTTGCTCAAATAAGAACCAAAGGCCAAACGATTGATAAATGACGAACGGTATTTTGCACCTTTCCATTTACTCAAAAGATTCGTCAAAAGAATACCCACACCAGACAACGGATTGGGTCCACCAGTTCCACTCAATAGCAAAGCTTGAATCGTATCGGGATAATGCACCGCATACAGACGGGCAAAAAAGCTTCCCATACTATGTCCCAAAAGAAAAACCGGACAATTGGGATATCTTTCATGAGCCAGACGATTCATCGTTCGAAGATCTTCTAAAACATGCTTTCTTCCATTCTCCTGTGCAAAAAAGCCATCTACTCCACCGTCGCTGGTAACGCCATGCCCAAGGTGATCGTTTCCACAAACCGCAAATCCATTACGCACCATAAAAGCGGCAAACTCTTGATAGCGACCGATGTATTCGCACATTCCATGCGAAATCTGTATCACCGCACAAGGTGTTTGGCCAGGAAGATCATAAAAATATCCAGCTACACGATCACCCGCATTAGCCGAATCAAACCATATGGCGCTTGTCCGGATTTCCGACATTGGCCAGCTCCTCCTCTTCCATCACAATTTCAAACAATTGTTCCAAATTAGTAATGGTATACGTTGGCTTTTCTTTTTCAGGGCCCGGCGACATTTTAAAGTTACACCAGCAAGTATCCAATCCCGCCGCGTTGCCACCGCTTATATCCGCCTTTAATGAATCTCCCACCATTAAGACCTTTTTGCGATTTTCAATTCCAAGGGAGTTAAGTGCCACATCAAAAATTTTCCTAGACGGCTTGGAGGCACCCACCTTACCAGAAATAAAGACTCCATCAAAATAAGGAAGAATCCCCGCACGTTCCAAACGTCCCAATTGTACATTCTCGACACCATTGGAAACAATCACCAACGTAGCAACCTCAGCCAGTTCCTTTAATACATTTTCCACTTCCGGAAAAACATCTGCTCGCTGTGTCAATCGAGCTAGATAATATGCGTTCATCTGTACAGGATCCTGCTTTATTCCCAGCTCTTCCTGTAACTTTTCAAAGCGGCGTACCACCAGCTTCTCCTGCCGGATTTCTCCCCGCTCCAGTGCCGCCCACAAAGCATCGTTGATCGAGCGGTAAATTTGTTCCGTCTGTTCTGTTGCAGGAAAATCAAAATGTTCCAACGTTTCCATTAACGCACCATGTTCGGCAGCGCTAAAATCCAAAAGCGTGCCATCCAAATCGAATAGAACACAATGATAAACAGCCATTTTCAAACCTGCCTTTTTGTTCCTCTATTGTACTATTATGTCTTATTTTACACGACTAGTCAATATAAATTTACATGCAGAAAGGGAGCCGCATTTTGTACGGTCCCCTTTCTAGATTGAAACTATCTCTCTTGTGATTTGGCTGATTCATCCGCATATAAAACATCGTTCCAATCACTCAAATCATAATTCTCCTGGCTAGTAAAATTGGGATTGCAATCCCGCACAGGAGTGCTTTCGACAAAATCATTTGTCTCCTTTGGATACATGGGAATCCCCTCCTTCAGCACATTCTATGTTCTGAGAGTAGGAAGCGTTCTTCACGTATCAAACTCGCCTTTTACTGAACGTGCAAACAAAGCCTTTAAAGCATCGTCCGCATCAGCCTTCAAATAAAGAATGTCATAAATCGTTTTGCAAATAGGCAAATCTACATTAAATTGTTCACCTAAATGCACCAGAGCCTGAACCGTCGCAACCCCTTCGGCCAGTTCCCCATAAACCTCTCCTCGAATGTAATTTTCTCCATACCGTCGGTTATGACTATGGGGAGAAAACAAGGTTGCTTCATAATCGCCCAAGTGGCACAAGCCATATGCAGAAAGCTCATTTCCGCCCATCGCACGAATCAGGCGTGCAATCTCTCTTGCACCACGAGCCATCAATGCTCCCTTTAAACTTGAAAGCCCTTTTCCATCCAACATTCCGGCAGCAATTCCAATTACATTCTTGGCAGCGGCACCTACTTCCGTTCCAATTAAGTCATTGCCGCGATATAAACGAATCAAATCAGAGTTGAGCGTTCCCACGATAAACTCTACCGTTTTGGGGTCATCAGAATCGACCACCATACAGTTTGGAATGTGATTTGTAAAATCCTGCACGTGCCCAGGTCCTACCCATACGGCAACATTCACTGGTTTTCGAATCTCCTCCCGAAAAACCTGCGTTAGCCGCTTTCCCGTTTCGCTCTCAAGGCCTTTCATGCATAACACAAACGTTTTTCTCTCAACAGGAAACTCATTAATTCTCGCCGCCAGCTCTCGAAGATGCTGTGCCCCAATAGAAATTATGATAATCTCCCCAAATGCAAGCGCGTCCTGCAGATTGCTGGTCAGAGATACACTATTTGGCAGAGTGACGTACTGATTTTTGCCCGTTTCTACAAGTTCCTTGAATCCTTTGGACGTCTCACGCCCCCAAAGCTGGATGGCATGATTTTGCCCATGATACCACGCCAAAAAAGATCCCCAGCGTCCGCATCCCAATACTGTAATTTTCATAAATTCTCCTCCGTTTCAGACGTTGCTGATCCATTTTTGTTAGAATTGCTTCCGTATGAGCCAGCGGCTAACGTCCAAAGGAGTTTGAGCGGAATAAACCGGCGAAAAAGCCGACCATTCATCCGGCACACCATATCCGTACTCAACGACAATGGCAGGTAACCCGCAAGCTTCTGCCCCCTGCATATCATTATTCCGATCGCCCACCATAATTGCATTTTTTCCGCTAAAACAATCTTGCGCGAGCACATCCCGAATGACCTGCTCTTTCGTTTCAATAGTTCCTTCCGGTAGCGCACCGCCAACGTAATCGAAATATTGTTCTAAATGCAAATGACGCAACACAAACTGTGCTGCCTTCCGAAGTTTGCAAGTCGCCACTGCTAGCATAAATCCATCTTCTTTTAGGTCTGCCAGCATCTTTTCTACCCCTGCATATGCAGTACATTGATAAATCCCTGTTGTCTCGTAAAAGGCACGATAATCCTTTACCGCCTTTTCAACGTGCTCTTGCGCAAGAAACTGTGCAAAACTCTCTTTCAAAGGCGGTCCCAAAACATCCCGTTGTTGTTCCGGCGTCAGAACAACCCCATATGGCTCAAGCACCTTCGAAAAGGAGGCTAAAATTCCTGGTTTTGAATCCACCAATGTTCCATCTAAATCAAATAAAACTACCTGTATGTCTGTCATTCAGTCATCCCTTCAGGACAGGAGCATCCGATCATTTGCAAATTCTCCATTACTCGCCTGTTCAAATTTTTTCAGCAAGTCCGCTACTTGCAACTGTTTCTTTTCGTCCCCGCTCACATCGTAGATGATCTTTCCCTCGTGCATCATAATCAAACGATTCCCATAACGAATCGCATCTTTCATATTGTGGGTGACCATCAACGTTGTCAAACGGTTCTCTGAGACGATTTTTTCTGTGATAGAAAGAACTTTATGCGCCGTTTTTGGATCCAAGGCAGCCGTATGTTCATCCAACAACAATAATTTAGGATTTTGAAGAGTCGCCATTAACAATGTTACCGCCTGACGCTGTCCACCTGACAAAAGGCGAACCTTGCTGGTCAACCGATCCTCCAAACCCAATCCGAGCATACTAAGCTTTTCTCGGTATAACGCGCGTTCTTCATTGGTAATTCCCCAACTCAAGCCACGCCTTTTACCACGTCGATAAGCCATAGCCAAATTTTCTTCAATTCCCATGCTTCCCGCCGTTCCCATCATCGGATCCTGAAAAACACGTCCCAAAAATCTTGCTCGTTTGTATTCGGGCTGGGTCGTCAAATCAACGCCATCCAAGAGGATGGAACCCTCATCTACGCTGTATACACCAGCAATGAGATTCAACATTGTAGATTTCCCTGCGCCATTTCCGCCAATGACTGTAACAAAATCGCCATCGTGCAATGTCACATTCAAACCACAAATAGCCTTTTTTTCCGTGACCGTGCCCGCATTAAATGTTTTTCGAATGTTTTTTAATTCAAGCATCGGCCTTTCCCCCTTTTTTCTTGGATATTCCTTTTTTAAAGTACTTTCCGCGCAAGTAAGGAAGAGCAAGGAATACCGCCACTGTCAACGCACTAAACAGCTTTAGATCTTGTGTAGGCATACCACACTGTAAAACAAAAGCGATTACAATAAAATAAATAATAGAGCCGCCCGCAATCGAAGCAAGTCGATATGCAAAATTGAAGCGAGCGCCAAACACTACTTCGCCAACAATTACACTCGCTAATCCAATTACGATAGCGCCACGTCCCATATTAATATCCGCACTACCTTGATACTGTGCATACAAAGCGCCCGACAGACCTACAAGGCCGTTGGACAATACCAATCCCAATACTTTCATCGCATTGGTATTGACACCTTGGGCACGTGCCATCGCTTGATTGTTTCCTGTGGCACGAATCGCACAGCCAATTTCCGTTCCAAAAAACCAATACAAAATTGCAACTACTGCAGCAACCGCAATGACGCCTACAGCTACAGCCGGCCAAACATAGCGCAAACTGACCGTTAAAGGATACTGGTCCACACTTAACGGGACGTTGGATTTTCCCATAATGCGCATATTGATTGAGTACAAAGCAAGCTGCGTTAAAATGCCAGACAGAATCGCCGGAATTCCAAAGCAAGTGTGCAAAACGCCTGTGACAAGCCCAGTAAGCATTCCGGCCAAAAACGCAAAGAGCAACGCCAACAAAGGATTCATTCCACCGACGATCAAAACCGCGGCCACAGCACCACCCGTACACAAACTTCCATCAACCGTTAGATCAGCATAATCCAACACCTTATAAGTGATATAAACTCCTAACGACATAATTCCCCAAATCAATCCCTGTGCAATAGAACTTGGCATTGATTTCATAAAGGCCAGCAAAAAATCCATATCTGTTCTCCTCTTCCTCATGAACATTTGGGTCAAATACGCAAAAAATTCTTATGACACAAAGCAGCGGTCAGGACTCCAACTGACCGCTGCTCAATGGATTTTATTCGAGGCTCAAGTCCTCAGGAATTGTAACTCCAATCTCTGCCGCAATCTCCTCATTGATTACAACCTTCAAATCCTCCTGCTCCATGTAACCAATAGGCATCGTAGCAGGATCGGCTCCATTCACCAGGATTTCATAGGCCTGTTCACCAGCCTTATATCCCAGTTTATAATAGTCAATACTATAAGAGGCGAGTCCACCGACCATTGCGGAATTTTCTTCACCGCAAATCACCGGTACTTTCTCAGGGACTGTAATATTTTTTACGATCTCCATATTATTTGCCAAGAGATTATCAGTAGGAATATAAAGCGCATCATTCTCACTGGCAGCCTTTGTCACCACCGACTGAAGTTCATTGGAATCCGCCGCAGCATATGTCTGAACAGTAATTCCTTGCGCCTCAAATTCTTCTGTTGCAAGTTCTACCTGCACTTCTGAGTTTTTCTCGGCAGAACAATACAAAATTCCTACTGTCTGCACATCCGGACACAAAGTTTTTAAAAGCGAAACTTGTTCCTTGATTGGATTCAAATCAGATGTTCCCGTCACATTTCCACCGGGAGCTTTGTCATCCTTTACAAGCCCCGCCGACACGTAATCGGTACCTATAATGGGGATATCCCCTGTCGCCTGTGCTGCTGCTTGCGCCGCAGGTGTGGCATTTGCCAGAATCAAATCCACCCCATCGTTTACAAACTTAGATGCAATCGTAGTGCAGTTGGTCGCCTCGCCTTGCGCGTTCTGAACGTCAAACGCGACATCGTCGCCCAATTTTTCTTTCAAGGCATCCTGAAAGCCCTGCGTAGCCGCATCCAGCGCATTGTGTTCCATGTATTGAACAATCCCAACCTTGTAGCTTGCCGCAGAAGCTCCCTGCTGAGAATCACCTGATGTTTGATCGGATCCTGTGCCGCCACATCCGGTTGCACTGACCAATAACAATACCGCCGTCAAAAGTGCCCATGCCTTTTTCATCTTCCATACCTCCCCAAGAAAACTTTCCGCTCCTCGTCAAAAAGCTCCTTTATTGTGCTAAAGTATATCACAGCTAAACATAAATTGATATTGGCAAAGCACACAAACACTCAAGCCTTCGGTGTAACACATTATGCAAAAACCAACAATTTTACCCAAAAATTATTCGTTTTTTAGCCTAGATACGAACAAAGTAAATCAAAAGTATTCGCCAATCCCTCAATATGAGAACGTTCATATCCATGAGATGCATAAACACCCGCGCCAACCACGCAATGTCGAATATCATGTCCGGCACGAAGCGCTACATCTGCATCAGAACCGTATCGTGGATAAACATCCAACGCGTACTGCACCTTGGCGCGTTCCGCCGCCTCAACCAGATTGTTGACTACGGTACGATTGCAAGGACCTTGAGAATCCATGACGCAGATAGAAACTTTTGTCTCATCGCACTGTAAGCCATCGCCAACACATCCCATATCCACGCTGATCATCTCATTTACATCTTCTGGAATACAGGCACCACCATGTCCCACTTCTTCAAATGTTGTAAAATCCACATACACTTTCCGAGACGGTTGTTTTTGTTCATCTTTTAAATATTTAGCATAAGTCAATAAAATGGCTGCAGACAATTTATCATCCAAGAATCGGCTTTTAATAAATCCACTTTCCGTAACACAAAATCGAGGCGAAAGAGTAATAAAATCTCCCACATTAATTCCTAAAGACCGGACGTCTTCTGCTGTCTTAACTTTTTCATCCAAAACCACTTCTATATTATCAAAAGTACGAAGAGTTTGATCATATTCACCATTTACATGAACAGATGCATTTTCAAGCTGAAAGGTTCCACTAAATGTTTTTCCATTTCGAGCATGTACAATTATATTTTCCGTTTCAGCATTATTGGCCTGCAGACCACCAATTTTTGCAGCTCGTAATCTACCATTGCTCTTAACTTCTTTTACCATTGCACCAAGTGTATCAATATGAGCTCCTAACAATACCGGATTCTCTTGTCCGCCCAGGCAAACCATGACACCATCTTTTTGTGTAAGGGTAGGAATATAGCCCAAGTTAGCAAATTCATAAAAGCAATACCGAGCAGCCTGTTCTGTAAATCCCGTGGGGCTGGGGATGCGTACCAAAGCTTCCAGTTGGCGAAGTGCATATTTCAAATACTCCGATTTCATAAATCGTCCATCCCTTTTCAAATTCATTGTAAAACAGTATAACACAGCCAGCTTATCTTGAAAAGCTTCTCCTTTTTCGTTATACTGGTTTCAAAAACTAGATTATGAAAGGTTCATTGCAAGATGGCAGAAAATATAGACAATGTTGCCCATCTTCCCCGATGGGAAGAACTTCCAGATTTCGAACTGTATTTAGACCAAGTACTAAACTTGTTGGATAAGTATTTATTTCCTTTTGTTCCCTGCGAGGAAACACACATTGTAACTGCCAGCATGATAAATAATTATGTAAAACATCAGCTTCTTCCGCCACCTGTGAAAAAGAAATACGGACGTAAGCATTTGGCGCAACTAATTGCAATTGGTGTTCTCAAGCAAACTCTTCCTTTGCCGGTGATCAAAAATCTTTGCGAGAAAAGTGCCCCCGACAAGTGGTACAATCGCTTCTGTGAACTGGTTGAACAAGCGTTTTCCAATGTTTTAAAAGATCATTCCTGTGAAACAGCAATGGAAATGGCAACACTCGCTTGTGCAGCCAAGGCCGCCGCGGAAAAATTAGCCTTTCAAAACGTAGAAACGGACTCCGTATAGATGACGTTTGTCACATTCTGTGCTATAATTTAATACGCTTTTCCTCTTTTATAAATGGGGTGACTTAGTGGATCTGTATTCTTTAGAGGTCATTGCGCGAATCCACAGCGATTTTCCCGGGAAATTTGGTATTCCCAGGCAAAGCGGACTGGTGGATGAATTAAAAGCGCAGATTATCTTTGAACCTAAATTCCGAAATCTCGATGCCATCCGAGGCCTTGAAGAATTCTCTCATATATGGTTGATTTGGCAGTTTTCTCTATCACTGCGAGACAACTGGTCGGCCACAGTTCGTCCGCCTCGCTTAGGTGGGAATAAACGAATCGGCGTTTTTGCGACCCGTTCTCCTTTTCGTCCAAATGCTTTAGCTCTTTCTTCTGTGCGTTTGGAATCAATAAAAAATCATCCTCATTTGGGACCTGTGCTGTACGTTTCCGGAGCTGACTTAGCTGATGGAACCCCCATCTTCGATATTAAGCCTTATCTGGCTTTTACCGACAGTCATCCCGACGCAGTATGCGGATTTGCAGATCGTCATCTACAGGATAAGCTTACTGTTCATTGTCCCGAGGAACTCGCTATTCAATTGCCGCTTTCGGATAGACAAGCGCTTTTCGCGCTTCTTGCGCAAGACCCTCGTCCATCTTATCAAGATGATCCAGAACGCATCTATGGATTTCCGTTTGCCGGATATGAAATTCACTTTACTGTTCGTGGCAAAGAACTAACTGTAAAAAGTATCACAAAACAATAAAGGCGGTCGAAACAATGAAATATGGTTTTGTAAAAACAGCATGCGCTACACCGCAGCTTCGTGTGGCAGACTGCGTATACAATGCAGCATCTATTGTTGCCTGTGCACAGAAGGCTGCTCACGCCGGCGCTGAGATACTCTGCTTTCCGGAGCTGTGCATTACGGGCTACACTTGCGGTGACCTTTTTTTTCAAGATACCCTTTTGCGCGAAGCTGAAAACGCTTTATCGAAAATCATTTGTGAAACAAAGGATCTTTCCCTTTTGATAATCGTAGGACTTCCCATACGCCACAATGGAAAAATCTTTAATTGTGCGGCAGTGATGCAAAAGGGAAATTTGCTAGGTCTAATCCCCAAGACTCATATCCCAAATTATAACGAATTTTACGAAAAACGTCATTTTGCCTGTGCTCCTAAAGAGAACGACACTTATACTTTTCAGAATACTTCTGTCCCTTTTGGTTCCAAAATCTTATTTCAGTGTCAGCAAAGTCAAGATTTATGTGTAGCTGTTGAAATTTGTGAGGATCTTTGGGCTCCGCTTCCTCCCAGCACTCAACACGCCATGGCTGGAGCTGTTTTAATTGCCAATCTATCTGCCAGTGATGAAACCATCGGAAAAGCAGAATACCGCCGTAATCTTGTGAGCGGACAATCCGCCCGGTTAATCTGCGGATATCTTTATGCGGACGCCGGAGACGGCGAATCGACCACTGATATGGTCTTTGCAGGCCACAATTTAATAGCAGAAAATGGCACTCTCCTTGCACAAAGTGAGCTGTTCCAAAATGATATTATTTTTTCAGAGATTGATGTAGAGCGTTTGGCTGGAGAGCGTCGGAAGAATACCAGCTTTTTATCTAACGATCAAACTGGTTACTCCATTGTGAAATTTGATGTTACGGAAGATTCAATTGCTTTGTCACGCAGCATTGATCCTGCTCCATTCGTTCCTAATGATCCAATTTACCGTGCTGAGCGCTGCACTTCGATATTGTCTATGCAGGCCAATGGACTAAAGAAAAGGCTTGCACACACAGCTAGTAAAAGTGCGGTCGTTGGCATTTCTGGTGGTTTGGATAGCACCTTAGCCTTGTTGGTTGTCACACGCGCTTTCGTAGAACTACAAAAACCTCTTTCTGAAATTATCGCTGTCACGATGCCCTGTTTTGGAACAACAGAACGGACTCGTTCCAATGCCGAACGACTTTGCAAGGCACTGAACATTACCTTGCGTCAGGTAAATATTACGGATACCGTTTGCAGCAATTTCCGGGATATTGGTCAGGATCCGGAAAACCATGATGTAACTTTTGAAAATACCCAGGCTCGTGTTCGCACATTGGTCTTAATGAACCTTGCTAATCAGACGAATGGTATGGTAATTGGAACTGGTGATTTATCTGAACTAGCACTGGGATGGGCAACTTACAATGGCGACCATATGAGCATGTATGGCGTAAATGCTTCTGTTCCCAAAACATTGGTGCGCCATATTGTTGCTACGGTTGCACAAAGCACTTCCAATACAGCGTTACGTGATGTTTTAGAAGATATTTTGAACACCCCTGTGAGTCCGGAATTACTTCCGGCAAAAGATGGGGTTATTAGCCAGCAAACGGAAGAAATTGTGGGACCTTATGATTTGCACGACTTTTTCCTTTATTATGCTGTCCGCTGGGGCTTTGCTCCCTCAAAAATATTCTATCTGGCACAAAATGCTTTTCGCGGACAATTTGAAGATGAAGTTATTTTGAAGTGGCTTCGAAAATTTTATTGGCGATTTTTCAGCCAGCAATTTAAGAGAAGCTGTATTCCGGACGGACCTAAAGTTGGCACAGTAACTCTGTCTCCCCGTGGGGACTGGCGCATGCCCAGTGACGCTTGTGTAAATCTTTGGATTGCGGAATTAGATAAAATAGAAAAAACTTTTATAAAGAGGTCTTAAATATGCCAAATCTTGAAAATTGCGAAAAAATTTCCAATGCTTTCGGTCCATCAGGCTACGAACATGAAGTTTCCGATCTTGTGACAAGTCTGCTGGGAGACTGCTCTGTACGACGCGACGGAATGCAGAATGTGTATGCTTCTCTTCCTCAAAACAGTGGGAAACCACTGGTGATGTTAGATGCTCATCTGGATGAAGTTGGTTTTATGATTCAATCCATTACTGCCAACGGACTTTTGAAGTTGGTTCCTCTTGGTGGATGGGTAGAACACAATATTCCGGCGCACACTTTTTTGATCCGTAACAATCGCGGAGAAACCATTCGCGCTATTTCCACATCGAAACCGCCACATTTCATGTCGGCTGCTGAAAAAAGTGCCCCATTGTCTTTGGATAATATTTTTTTGGATGCTGGAGTGTGCAGCTACGAAGACGCTACTGTGTTGCTCGGACTTGAACCTGGTCTTGTAGCTGTCCCCGATGTTCAGTTTTCTTACTGTGAGAAAACTGGAATCATGCTCGGGAAAGCCTTCGATTGCCGTTTGGGCTGTGCCGGTCTGGTAGAAGTCATGAACCGACTGAAAAATGCAGATTTAAACATAGACCTTACCGCTGCTTTCTCCACGCAAGAAGAGGTAGGGCTTCGCGGAGCTAAAATTACCGCTGAGCGCCTTCGTCCTCGTCTTGCTATATGCCTGGAGGGAACTCCTGCAGATGATACCTTTACAGCGCCCGCACAAGCACAAGGAGCATTAAAAAAAGGTGTCCAGATTCGCTATCGGGACGGAAGTATGGTTGCTCATCCCGGTTTTGTTGCTTTGGCTCGCAGCATAGCTCAACAAAATAACATTCCCCATCAAATGGCTGTGCGTACCAGTGGCGGAACGAATGGCGGTTCAATCCATCTTGCCCCCGGTGGAGTTCCCACTCTTGTACTAGGTATTCCGGTGCGATATGCGCATACACATTATGGTTATTCAGCCGCTGCGGATATGGACGCTGCTGTTGAGTTGGCTTGTTCAATACTGCAAGCATTGACTCCGGAACTTGTAGACAAATTAAATCCGGAAATTTAAACGGCTTCTAATAGGAACATTTCAAAAAAGACAGACAACGCCATTGCATTGTCTGTCTTTTTTGTTATTTTGCGTTTTTCCTATAGGGATCGCGATCTTAGAATACGAACCTGTTACTGTTATTGATAAATTCTAGAACCTGCCTAGTCCATTGATAATTCAGCATGGCAATCAGGCCCAAAAACTTTCAATCAGGCTTTCGATGTCACCACACTGCGTTTAATCTGAATCAACAGAAGCACCAAACTGATACCCAACAAAATATGACCAATCCCGGCAATACCAGAAATGGCTGCACTCATACCAGAGGAAAGCTCCGTTCCTAGCACCTGAGCCACACCTCGTACTACGAACATCATGGCTGTCAAATTCAGTCCAATCTGATAGATAATCAGTATCCGGCCAGTCCTCACCCCAGTGAAAGAAAAACTTTTTTCGAGCAACAACAGCAACAAGAAGAATACCATACCCAGCAAGAAATAATGAGTATGTACTACTCCCAGGGTGGTTTTTGCGGTAAAGCCGTTGAACTTGGTGAACTCCCGGTAAAATACACCGCCTATCATTGCAAGAACAGCGTACAATAAGGCCATATTTATATATCGTTTCATGATCATTTCTCCTTTATTTGCATTCCTTTTTCATAGCGAAGTAACCAATCAGAACCGTCCACACATAAGCGCAAGTCTTAGGAATCATCAACATTCCAATCAGAGGAATAGTATCCGCCCATAGCACCACCGGAATGTAGAAGCCAAAGCTCAACACGATGGTCAGCCACATCCAGTGGAAAGCGTGATCTCTACACTCTTTAGTGCTGCGATAAAATAGTAGGATAATCACAAGTCCCAACAGAGCAAATGGCAGATTGCGGTAGATTCCCCAAGCAAGGGGTGCTTTATCACTGAGCCACTGGTTCTGAGGCATCATGCATAGAACGATTCGTATCCCAGCCAGCCCGTACACAACAGCGGTCAGTCCACTTTGTCCCTTTATCTGATAACGCTTGCGCCATACATAATAGAGCAGCACATAAAAAATCGTCATGGTGATCGAGGTGATCCATTTGCCCAGCCCCAAAGGGACAGTGTAATTTTCAAGTCCAGTGGTACACAATGCCAAGGCCCGAGGAACCAGGTGAAAGGAATCTCCTGCTCCCAACACTACAGCCATCCACCCAAACAGCCGAAACTGACTCTTCCCCTTACTTTTTAGAATCATCACAACGCCAATGGTAACGACAGAAATCAAATAGACCGCATCAAACAAAGTTTCTACAATTGCTTGCATAACTTATTCTCCTTTATACTCTGTTTTATTTTGAACTTTAGCGCTAGCCAACACAGCTTTACCAAAGTTACAACCAAACAATAACCCGGCCAGCAAAAGAGAAGCGCCTAAGCCGGTATAAAAGACGGCTATAAATCGCTCCGGCGCCAATCCGCTCATCCGCAGACCAATTCCACCAGACATCATCACCGCCATGATAGCAAAAGCCTTTCCGTCAAAAAATTTAAGAAAAAAATGCCGTTCTTCTACATATGAATGGATTCTGGTTGTATGCTTTTTTACCAGTTTTCCAAAAATGAATTTTTGAAAAACGGCAAAAACCATGACAGACAATAAAAAATTCAACACCGACCAATAAGACGAATATGTAAGTAGTCCTATGCGAAGAATGTTAAATCCCGCTGCACTCCATACCAGACAGGCCCAAAATAATAAGGTGTTTCGTCTTACCTTCAAAAATATCCTCTCCTTTTTGAACATTGTTCAGTTTGCGGGATAAAAAATCCCCACGGTTTAGTGGGAATTTTCATAAAGCGTTCTACGAACGATTTCCTGTACAGCTCCTGGATCATAGTCCTGACGCAACAAAGCGGAAAGCATTAGGGAAAACAACACGTCTGCAAATTTTTCCGCAGTAAACTGTTCTGTGAAAGCATCTGGACGAATTTTAACATCCCTCTTTAGGACAGAACACAGTCCCTCCAAAATGTGCTGCCACGTTTGCTGCATTCTTCTTTTTCCATCCGACTTATCCTCTCGCATAAAGCCCAGCGAATGGAGAGTAAAAAAACCGGGATATTGTTTGCAGCCATATTCCATTCGCTCATACATCCAAGCAATACAAGCCTGTGTATCCTGAAATACAACTCCGTCTTCCGGGCGGTGAAAAATCTCACACCAAACACTTTCAACTGTGGCTCCCACCAACGCGGCTTTCGAATCAAAATAATTATAAATAGATCCCACAGATACACCACAGGCGGTCGCAACGGAACGAATGTTAACCGCCGACCAACCTTGCTGTTGAATCAACTTGCGACTGATTTTTAAAATTTCCTCTTTTGATGTCACAACAGTATTCATTAAATCACCTCAATATGAACAATGTTCATTATATGATATGATATATCACTTTGTCAAACAAAAGCGAATTACTGATCATGCGAATTGATGCAACACTGATAGAAAATAAAAAGGGAGTAGCTGTAAGCTACTCCCTAATACAAAACCTATGATAAAATCAGCTTCACAAAAGGAGCGTATTCAAATTCAACATACGGTTCTCATTCATGCCGAATCGCTTCCAATGCCGAAATTTTAACTGCACGTCCTGCTGGCATAATACCCGATAAAATTCCGATTGCCGTTGAAAATGAAATTCCTAAAAGCGCAAGCCATGCTGGAATAACTGAAATTTTAGAGCCATACATCGGGAGGAAACTTCCTAATACAGAGCCCATTAACAATGGGCCAAATGTATTAAGCGCTAAAGATATGGCGTAACTGATTGCGACGCCAAATACGCCACCCAGAAAACCAATCATTGCCGCTTCTACCAAAAACATGGCTCGAATCTTTCCCAGACCGCAGCCAAGCACCTTCATGACACCAATTTCTTTGGTGCGCTCATAGATGGCCATGGTCATCGTGTTAGCAATCGAAAGCGCAGCCACAAACAACGAAACCGCTCCCAATCCGCCGAGAATCATCTGAATCATCTGAGATTGTTTTTGCATGTTTTCTCGCTCACTGCGCATGGAGTACGTGGAATATCCCAATTCCTGAATTGCCTCTTCTACTGCTTCCACATTGTCCACATCGTCTACTTTAACATACACGTTGTCATATCCACTGTTGCTATTTGTATCCTTGATACCATTCGCTTTCATATACTCTTTTTCCAAGCGCTTCAAAACAGTTAGATCCATCACAACTCCGGAATCTGTCACATATCCTTTTTTGTAGTCCGAAATCATAATGCCTTCTACATCCAAGGTATACTCTATTCCCTTATCGCCCTCGTCACCACTCTGGTTATTGCTTTTTAACGTTATTTTATCTTTTGCTATGTCTACAAAAGGCCCCAACTCGTTGCCCATTGCATCCGTCTGTCCTTGATAACGATAAGCTTTTTCTCCACGCTTTTTGGTATCCGTAAATTGATAACCCAAATTCTGTCCAATTAAAACTTGAATCTGTTTTTTACCTGAACTGGACGAACTGGGGACATCCGGCAGATAACTGCCGGACTCAAGTTCATATCCTAACAACTCAATTGCCTTCGGATACATTCCCACAACTGTAACATATTGAGCTTCATAGCGATCATTTTTTCCCGCTGCTAAACTCATGCTGAAGTAACGCGGCTGATATTGCGGTGTCGCCACGACCACATGATCGAACCCATCAATTTTTGCTACCATTTCGTCATTGAGAGGTTCTACCTCGCCACTTCCACTATTACTCCAATTATATACCTGGATTTGCGTCAAATCTCCCCATTGCTGAATCATCTCATCAAATCCAACGTTCATAGCGATACCGAGGGATACCATGACCACAATCGAACAGGTTCCCACTACAACGCCTATGATCGTCAGCGTCGTTCTACCTTTTCGGCGACGTAGATTCTCAAAACATAGGGACAGAAGATCAGAAATCTTCATCGTTGTCGTCCTCCGCAAGCAATTCGGCGCGGCGTTTCGCCTTTTTCTTTTTTACTACAATTACAACGCCTACAACAACGGCTACGACACCTACTCCAATGACTACCCATCCCCAGATAGGCATTCCTTGCTGAGGCATATCCATATCGCCCATTCCACCAACATCCACGTCGGGCATGTTGTAATCGGGCATTTCACTTACAGTGAGAGAGTAATCTTGCGTTTGCTTTTTCTCATTTCCATTTACATCTTCATAAGTCAATGTAATTGTTCCTGAAATCGTCCCCGCCTGATCAGCCTGAATGGTAAAGTCCGCACTTCCCTCTGTTCCGGAATTCAAATTTCCAAGATACTGCTGCTGTCCCGGTGTATTAATATTTCCGGAAATCTCTGCTGTAAGGTTGTATAAAATTCCTTTTCCTTTATTCACATAGTTTACGGTAATAGTATTCTCTTCACCGACATACATCTCCTGAGGACTATCTAAAGAAGTAAAGGAGAATCGATCTGGCTGTACGATAGGCACCGTAATCAATTGACTTGAAGTTAACTGCTCATCGGTTCCCTTTATGTAATATCGGTATTCAACTGTTATATTGGCTACCCCAGTCTCGGCACTGCTCTGCGCTTGCAGAGTAAACGTTGTTTGATATGAACCACCTGCGGGCACGGATTCTGTCAATACCGTATTGCTTCCGGCAGCAAGTGTAAGCGTCTGCGGTAGAGAAATTGTAGTAACCACATCTGAGATTGCTGTAGATTTGCTTGTGTTATAAGAAGTCAAGGTAAGGGTAAAGTTTTGTCCCGCAGCAATATTGCCACCGCCATGATTGGATTCTTTCACCATCACCGTAGGTTTTGCTCCGCTGGTAACAGTGTCATCCTGGTTTTTAGAGCACTGCCCAATAGCCTGTGACACGGTTGTCAACGGAACATTCGGAAAGATGACCGGTGAGCCAGGAGTGGTATTATTAATTACACTCACATCAAAGGACAGCATATTATCCTGTGCGGTCGTATCCAAATAAGCAATGTCATTGAATGTCAAAGAATACGTCAGATTCCCATCCACGGAAGCCTCTCGATCGATCCAAATATCTCCATTGCTGCAAGAAGAAAAAGCCTTAGAGGTCGGCGTAATATGAATATACTGTTTCAAATCGGTGCCTTGTGGCACATCGGCGTCCAAAATTCGTCCATCTACCATCAAAAGGACAATTTTACAGTGCGTATCCGGTGTTAGATACAAAATAGCATTTCCAAGATCATCCACCACGCTGTAACCTGCAATATACAAATTTCCGCTTCCAGTGGACTGCTCCTGTGTTACAGGACACACCTGACTTTGGGCATAGTCATTTTCATTCGCCTTGTTAATAGCGCGCACATAATATTCTCCTGGCGCAGTAACCGTATAAGATGCCTGTGTTGCACCGATAATAGGAGAAGCATCTTTATACCATTCATAACGAACATCTGCTCCACCCGCATCCACTTTTACAGATAGAACAATCGACCCATTTGCTAAAGTTTGGGGAGTAGTTGGAAGGTCTTGTGTAAATTTGATCGTGCTGCTGTCCGCATATACAGCCGCGCTCGGTACAAAGCAAATCGCACTGAAAACAATTAGCAAAGCCATTGCCCCACCGATAAATCTTTTCCAAGTTGTTTCAATGGTTTTCATTGTGACGTTTCTCCTTTTTCTGCAAACTCCTCACCCACTTGCGAGAGTGACTGTTTTTGTTGTTCGGATGCACCTGCATGTGCATATTCCTCATCCATGGGACTGGGCTGAACCTCAAAGACTTGATTGGGGTGTTCAATTACTTCATCGCGCAGCACGCAGCCGTCTTTAATTGTGATAATGCGATCCGCACATCCTGCCAAATCCCGTTCATGAGTTACCATTACAAAAGTAATATTATTTTCGCGCGCCAATTTCAAAATTGCATTCATGACTTGGGCGGTTGTATGTGAGTCAAGATTTCCCGTTGGTTCATCCGCAAAAATAACCTTGGGATTTCCGACAAAAGCACGCGCAATACCCACACGTTGCTGCTGCCCGCCCGACATCTCTGTGGGCTTGTGATACATTCGTTTTCCAAGCCCCATCGCTTTTAATTGTTTGGCCGCCATCTTCTCTCTCTTGGACTTTCGTACTCCTTTGAACATCAACGGAAGAGCTACATTTTCCAAAGCGGTCAACGTTGGAAGCAAATTATAGGACTGAAAAACAAATCCCAAATTATTTTGTCGGAAAACCGCCAATTCCTTTTCAGTCATTTTGGAGACATTTTGTCCAGCAATATACACATCCCCTCTGGTGGGTTTTTCTAACCCGGCCAACTGATTGAGCAACGTGGATTTGCCAGATCCAGATGCACCTACAATACAGCAAATCTCTCCGGGATTAATTGCCAGATTAACATCATTTAATGCGACGACCTTTTCATGACCAACCCGGTATACCTTCCGTATGTGTTCCACTTTAATAATTGGCTTCACAACGAACCTCCCCTACATCCATAATCTTTTGTGCTTAGCCAGTAAGTTGCGTTTCTCCCGTTTGCCTGTTAAAATGAAAAGAATCAACCGGGAGGTTTTTTATGAAAATGAAAATTATCTGGGCACTTGCTCTCTTTTTTTTAATTGACAGCATTTTTCGAATGTTCCGCTCCAGTTTTAACCTCGGATCTTTTTTAATGTACTGTATTACAGGAGCACTTCTGGGATATTGCTTGTTCCACAAACAAATTGATGCCTTTTGCTCTCATGGCATTGGACTGATAGGCAAAATTCTCTTTTTTGCCGGTTGCGCGCTTTTTATTGCTTTAATGATACTGATTCACTTTCTAGGCTATACTACTCCAGCGACAGAACAAGAAAATGTCGTCATCGTACTGGGAGCTGGCCTTCGAGGCGAAAGAGTCACCGGGCTCCTTGCACGAAGGCTTGATGCCGCTTATGACTATTATTTAAAAAATCCCGATGTGATAATTTTGGTTTCCGGTGGCCAGGGCCCCGGCGAAACAATTCCGGAAGCACTTGCCATGAAACGTTACTTGATAGAAAAAGGAATTTGTGAAGATCAAATTCTTATGGAAAGCAACAGTGAATCCACTGAAGAAAATTTTCTTTTCTAAAGAAATTCTTATGCAATACAATATTAAACCGTCGGACCCAATCGCCTATGTTACAAATACGTTCCATTGTTACAGGGCCCGCCAATATGCTCAAGATGCCGGCTTTTCCAACGTCCATTCTATTCCAGCAACCATCGGTCTCGATTCGATTTTACCATGCTATATGCGAGAGGTTTTTGCGGTAATATATTACTGGGTATTCAAAAATTGACTTTTCCGGCCATATTTATAAAACGTTTGACAAACATCTTTTCTTTCACATATGTAAAAATTTTTAAGCCTTCTTGGGACTGCATATTGCCTATAAATTCATTCTCATGCTCATGTATTTTTTTCAGTATAGCAAAAACCATGTAAAATAGGAAGAGGACACATTGCAAAGTCTTTTTAAATATGTATAATTAAGCGTGTAGACGAATAAAAGAGGACTTAATGATGGAGGTTTTTTGATGCGTAAAACAAAAATCATCTGTACACTTGGCCCCTCTACTGATCGCGAGGGAGTTCTTCGCAGTATGATGCTAGCGGGGATGAATGTCGCCCGTTTCAATTTCTCTCATGGTACTCATGAGGAACATGCTCGTCGTTTTTCTACTTTAAAGCAGTTACGGGAAGAATTAAATTTGCCTGTTGCCGCATTGCTGGACACAAAAGGCCCTGAGATTCGCCTACGTGATTTTAAAAACGGCAGTGTAGAGTTAAAAAAAGATCAAAAATTCACACTTACTACACGAGATATCCTCGGAGATGAGTCTATCTGCTCAATCACTTACAAAGATTTGCCGAAAGATTTGGCTCCCGGTGCTCGCGTTTTATTGGATGACGGACTCATTGAGTTAAGTGTTGATAACATTGACGAAGACGACATTGTATGCATTGTTAAAAACGGCGGCGTCGTTTCCAACCACAAAGGAGTCAATGTACCAGGCACGAAACTTTCCATTCCCTACATGAGTGCCCAAGACCGTGACGACATTTTGTTTGGAATCCAAACGGGATTTGACTTTATCGCCGCCTCTTTTGTCCGAAGCGCCGCCGATATTTTGGAAATTCGCCGCTTGCTCGATAGCCAAAAGTGTGACTTCATCAAAATCATTGCCAAAATTGAGAACGATGAAGGCGTTGAAAACATCGATGAAATCATTTCCGTATCAGATGGCGTAATGGTTGCGCGTGGGGATATGGGAGTGGAAATTGACTTTACCGAAATTCCTGTCATTCAAAAGGATATTATTTGGCGTTGCTACGATGCTGGCAAACCGGTGATTACCGCTACACAGATGTTGGAGAGCATGATTGAAAATCCTCGTCCAACACGTGCCGAAATCACCGATGTAGCTAATGCAATTTACGACGGCACTTCTGCAATTATGTTATCTGGAGAAACCGCAGCAGGTCATTATCCTATTGAAGCGGTCAAGACGATGGCTGCAATTGCAGAGCGCACGGAAAGCGACATCAACTACAATAAGCGCCTACGTCAAAAGAACTTGGAAAGCCATCTGAGCGTAGCCGCAGCCGTAGCGCATGCCGCTTGCACCACTGCTATGGACATTAAGGCGAATGCGATTATTACGGTTTCTAAAAGCGGTGAAACCGCACGCCTGTTAAGCAAATACCGTCCGGAAACTCCGGTAATTGCTTGTGTAATGACGGATAGCATTTATCGTCAGCTTTCTTTGTCATGGGGCATTACCCCGCTCAAAATGCGTTATGCTCATAACACGGATGAATTAATTGAGATGGCTGTTGAAACCGCTGAAAAGGCTGGTTATGTAAGTAGCGGAGATCTTGTGGTCTTGACAGCCGGTGTTCCGGTCGGAATTTCGGGCACTACGAATATGATCAAGGCTCATCTGGTTGGAAATGTTTTGATTTCAGGTGTTGGTGTTACGCCTAACAATGCAAGAGGGCCTGTCTGCGTGTGCCGTTCCATCGAAGAGGCCAAAGTAAAATGTCGCCCTGGGGATGTCCTGGTGATTCCGTATACCAATAACGAGCTTCTGCCCATTCTACGCACAGCATCTGCGATTATCACAGAAGAAGGCGGTCTCAATTCCCACGCAGCAATTGTTGGTTTGACGCTTGGAAAGCCTGTCATCGTAGGAGCAACCGGTGCTCTGCGCAAACTGACAGACGGTGTCCACGTTTCCGTGGATGGTGAGCGCGGCGTTGTTCATTCCATGCCACAGTAAGGAAAGAGGTTATTATGAAACGTATTGCCAGTTTCTGTGTTGATCATACGCGTCTGCCACGTGGAATGTATACCTCCCGTGTGGACGGCGATGTTATCACCTATGACATTCGCATGAAAGTTCCCAACAAAGGAGATTATTTAGAAAACGGAACTCTTCATACTTTAGAGCATTTGTTTGCCACCTATGCTCGCAACTCTTCCGATGGTGAAAAGGTGATTTACGTTGGCCCCATGGGGTGCCGTACCGGCTTTTACCTTTTGGTGCGTGACACCCTTTCCCCGTCTGATGCAATTCGTCTGGTACAAGAATCCTTTGCTTTTATTGCATCTTATGAAGGCGAGATTCCTGGAGCTCGAGAAGAAGAATGTGGCAACTACAGAGAACAGAATCTTCCGGGTGCCCGTCACGAGGCGGCGGCAATGCTTTCCGTTTTGAAAGAGTGGAAAGCCGACCAATTGAATTATCCTGCTTATTTATAATTAAAAAGTCCCTGGCGTTTCAAACGCCAGGGACTTTTTAATTAGTTCAAAACGATCGAATTTACAGCTTCGATCAGATCCACAACGGATTCGCGTGGTACAAGAGAAATACTCTCTCCATTCACAACTGCAAGGCAATTGCTTCCATCATAACGATATAGTTGAATTTCAACACTCGGTTCATTTTCAAGATCCAGATGGACCGTGAAAGAAATCTCCTCTTTTTGAGTCGGAGACTCTTGTGTAAAGCTGTCCGCTTGCAATCCTTGTACTGCATTCTGAAGATCTTCAATTTCTAATTCTTGATCTCCATAATAATAAGTTCTCTCGTCTTTATTTCCCTCAGTGGTAATCGTATAACTTTCTCCATCCAGAGAGATATCAATTTGAGAAATATCTTCAAATTCGGCTGGCACAACCTCCTTATGACGCAAATCATCAAAGGCCGCTTTCATCACAGCGTTATAGTCCTCTGTAGTGATTTGGTACACGATCGGAGATTCTCCCACTCTTGCATAGGCTGTGATTTCTTCGGTTTCCTCCTCTGCGTCTTGACTCTCATCATTGGTTGTCTGCGAACTAACTTCTGATTCTTCAGTTGTTTGCTCATTTGGATCTCGGCTCACATTGAGTACAAAAGTCCCTTCGGTGGTCTCTTCATCCTCATTTTCAAATGTGTATTCCACCGAAATCGTCAGCTCCGGTGCATCCAGCCCATATTTTTCCAAGTCTTCTTGTGTGGCATTGTATGTCACATAGTTTGTCAAATCCATACTTTCAAGATTCTGAAGATAGGAGTCTACCAATGAGGTATCTAAAGGAGATTTCACGCCATCGAGTTCTGTAAAATAAACATCCTCTTCACGATATGTGTCAGCACTATCTTCTTCATAAGAGATCTGGTACTCTTCATCTCCCGAAAACTGAATTTGAGTTACTTGTTCAAACGATGGCACCTCATCGTGATCAATCATATCGCTCAAAACAGCGTCAAATTCATCCATCGGGTCCTCCGGCACAAGATATACATTTCCATCGCCGATGGAAACATACCGTTCTGAATCCATTGTACTATAATCACCTACTAGAATTGTATAATCCTGTTCGGCGGTACCTAATTGAATCGTACATACCGGATTTGTTAACCCATATTGTGCAAGATCATCTACATCTTCAATGACAAAGGAAACGCCAAATTCCTGGAATGGCTCTAAAAGCTCATTGATTTTTTCCTCGTCCACCGGGAAGTTCTCATCGTCATCGTAAATCCAATTTTCATCCTTGTGAAAAGCCAGAGACTCTGAATCTGTTTCCCAAGAAAGTGACTCAACCGAATCGCTTGCTACTTCTAAAATGATTTCATCGCTATTTTGAATCTGTTCTTTGTGCGTCTCATAACGGCTAACGCCAAAAGTTACTGCACATGCTACTACCAATACGCCCAATAAGATATAGATTCTTTTAGACCGCTTCATTTTGCATTCTCCTCCTTCTCAGAACCACAACAATACCAACTCCAAGATACACCAGAGGGAACACACCAATCATCATCACTTTCAGAAGCGAAGATGTTGAATCGCTGATTGTCAAATAGTTGTAGTTCAGTGACTTACTGCGAATAGCCATTGCCTCGCTTTCTCCAATCAAAGAGGACACAGCATTCATTCCAAGATTTACATTTGCGCCAGAAGAGTATGCATTGTACATATCATCCAGGAAGCTGGACGAAGAGAACCACACAATTCGTCCTTCAGAGCTTGTTTCAATAGACACTGCCAATGTAAACGGACCATCAATATCTCCGTCTTCTTTCTCGTAGGTAGACAAATCGTATCCTGTTACTTTACTGAATGCGGCATCAGAAGTTGTAAGGAATTCTGTTACAGTAGCAGAAGAACTGCTATTCTCTACGCGCATTCCCTGTGAAAGAGGCATAATGGGGAAATAGTTCTCTTCAATCAGAGAATCCGTGATATCACTGCTGGCCATATCCGGCATCAAAACAAACGGTGCTTGGAAGGCGTAATGCTCTCGATCTCCTTCAATTACGATTCCATCGCAAGCTGTTACTCCATAATCTCCAACAATGCTGTACAAATTCTCCAGTGTTCCTTCTTCCGTCGGTCCTGCCATAACCAGAAGCTTTCCACCGCCAGAGACATAATCCGCCAGCATTTCTTTTTCTTCTTGTGAAATATCGCTTGTCGGAGCATAAATCAAAACACACGCTGCATCTTCCGGTATGTTGTCTACGTTGAGCAGAGAAAACGTATTGAGTTCTATATTTTCTTTCTCCATCTGCTCGCTAAATGTTGTGGGAAGTTCTGCTTCACCATGACCTTCCAGCACATAAATTTGCGGTTGCTCTTCATTTACCACATAATCGATTGCTGAAGTGATTGCGCCCTCACCGTCGAAGGATGTATTGTAGGAATAGGAATAAACATCCGTTTCATAAAGGTAAATATCATCGTACCCTATATAACGACTTCTATCTCCACACTCAACTACCAAACTGTTGTTTTGAACCGTTTCATCCGTATACTGTTCAGCAAACGTAGGATACACGTCCGGATTCTTTTTAACCACCTTTATATGGTCGGAGAGGCTGTCGTATTTGTCGAGAAGATTTTCAATGACTTTATCCTCTTCTCCGGATTGTACGATCCAATAAATTGTTACATCTTCTTCCAACGCATTCACTACGACTTTCGTATTACTCGTGATAGAGTAAAGTTTTGTAGAACTAATGTCGTATTGCGTCAATGTCGTCGGCAGCGCCGCCGCCAGAATATTCAACACAACTAAAATCGCCAGAACAATCGCTGTGATAATAATAGAATAGGAACCACCTTGAAAAGCAATTCGATTTCTTTCAGCGCCGCCCGAGGACTTAGGAGCTCGATGCGCAAACTGTAGTTTTTTCATCAGTTATACCTCCTCTTCTCAAGGGACTGCACGGAGAGAAACAAGAAAAACACAATGACACTAATGTAATATACAATTGCCGTCATATCAAAAACGCCGTTCACAAATACGGTGAATCTTTCGAACAAAGATAATTTGGTCATAATCTGAGGCAAAAGCCCTTCGAATTTCGTACTATCGATAAAATACAGCACAATGGTAATGGCCATAAGTGCAAAGCAGACCCAATAAGCAAGATTCCCGTTTTTTGTTAAATAGCGGATGATTAGGCCAAACAGCAAAATAATCACCAGCAGTGCAATCATCGAGCCAATTGCGGTAGAAGAAACATACTCCGAAAGGCTTACACTGTAATAGTTCAATAAAATTACTGCAATGCCAATTCCTGCTGCAAGGCCCTGATTATCAGTAAGGGAAGAAATGAAGACTCCTACTGCAATGAGCGCCGCTCCCATGATAAAAAATGCTAAAATGGATCCATAAGAAGTCAGCAAATACACATCTCCGAATTGCGCAAAAATCAGTGGATAAATCGAAATAATTGCCAACGGAATTAAATACAGAATCAGCAAAGCGAGATATTTTCCCAAAATCACCTGTGAAGTGGTAATGGGCAAAGAGTATAAAAGTTGATCTGTTTTTTGTTTTCGTTCTTCTGCAATGACCCGCATCGTTAAAATCGGTACAATCACTACAAACACAAGACTGCCAAAATCGAGCACATATTCAAAATTACTAACAGCAGCTTGAATGTTGTACATCATGGCGCCGATCCCCACAAAAGCGAGTAAAAATGCACCAAAAACATAGGCCGTCAAAGAATGGAAATAGCTCCTTAATTCATGTTTCAAAACTGCGGTCATGCCGTTTCCGCCTCACTTTCCACAGATGTCTCTTCTGTCTGACTCTTTTCGGTCAATTCGATAAAGACATCTTCCAGATTTCCCTTTTTCAATGTCATTTCCAGTAAAGCCTTATTCTTTTCTGCAAAGGTAAAAAATAGCTCCCGAGAAACGCCATAAATATCTTCTTGATCTGTTTTTATCTGTACCGTTGTTCTTCCCTGTTCTTCACTCTCAACTGCGTATTCCGAAATATGCGTGATGTTTTCCAAAATCTCCTGAACTTCTTGTGATGTAGCCTCGGCGGTTATAAAAATCTCATTGGGAGTCAATAGTTTTTTCTCAAGATTTTCAGGCCGATCAAATGCAATCAATTTTCCTTTTGAGATAATCAGAATCTTCTCACAAATTGTTTGCACTTCAGAAAGAATATGCGAACTCAAAATAACGGTGTGGGTCTGCCCTAATTGTTTGATCAAATCACGAATTTCAATAATCTGAAGCGGATCCAAACCAACCGTTGGCTCATCCAAAATAATGACCTTTGGATTCCCAATCAATGCCTGTGCAATACCTACACGCTGCTTATAGCCTTTTGAAAGTGCAGAAATACAACGCCCCTTTACATTTTCAATCTTTGTTTGCTCAATGACCTCTTGAATTTGTCGTTCCAATTCCGCCCCGTGTAACCCCTTGGCTTCTCCTACAAAACGCAGATACTCTTCGGGAGTTTCGTTCATATACAAAGGCGGTTGTTCTGGAAGATATCCAATTTCTTTTTTTGCCTTATCCGGTTCCTCAAAAATATCGTAACCAGCTATGCGCACATGCCCTTTGGTTGCAGACAAACAGCCTGTCATAATATTCATTGTAGTGGATTTTCCAGCACCATTTGGCCCCAAAAAGCCATATACGTGTCCTTCCTCTATTTCAAAGGAAAGGTCATCTACAGCCATAAAATCGCCATAGCATTTTGTCAAATGTTCAACCGTAATCATGATAGACCTCCTCATCGTTTGTTTATTACGCTCGCTTACGCGTTGTATTCGAGGTCATTATAATCGTCTAGGCTGAAATGACGCTGAAACAATTAAAAACCTTGCGGTTTTGTGCATAAAAAGAGAGGAGCCGTCAAAAACGGCTCCTCTCTTTTTTATGAACATGGAAATAACACAAAAAAGCTATTGATTCCTTTTTGGCTCTGCGCCCAAATTTTCCCACGATGCTGTTTCACAATACTTTCGGCAATTGAAAGCCCCAATCCAAAACTTCCTGTACGTGTTCTTGCTTGATCCGCACGATAAAAACGTCGAAAAATCTTTTCAAGTTCACCATCCAGAAGTGGCTGTCCTTCATTTGAAACGTTCAAAAGGCAATGATTCTTTCCACGCTTATGTAATGTTACCCAAGTCGTTCCCTTTTCTTTCGAATACTTGGAGGCATTATCTAAGAGAATCTCCAAAATTTGGCGGAGCTGATTTTCATCTCCCAATACACACACGTCTTTTTCAATTTGGGTACGAAGGGTGAGCCCTTTTTCAAAAAAGACCGGTTCAAAAGTCATCGCTTCATACTCCGCCAATTGACTCCAATCGACGGCCGCTTTTACTTTTTCTTGGCTTGTTCCGTCCACTCTCACCAGTTCTAACATTTGTTCGATCAAATTTTTCATCTGACCGGACATCGTCAAAATCCCCTGCACAAATTTTTCTTTTTTTTCCGGATTATATTCAGAATTTTGAAGCAATTCCGCATTGGTCATAATCACTGTCAAAGGCGTTTTTAGTTCATGCGAGGCATCCGCCACAAATTGCTGCTGTTGCTTCCAGGCTTGTTCTACAGGTTTTACCGCCCACCGAGACAATACAATGCTTCCCCATAAGAAAAGCAAAAATCCCAGTCCGCCAATGATTAGACAGGTTTGCAGCAGATGATCCAAGGTTGTCCTTTCACTGGATATATCAGCAAATACAACACATGGGCGCAAAGGCGTATCCACACGGTAGTAGCGAAGATTATATTTTGTAAGTACCCCAAAACTTTTTGGCGATGAAAAAACATCTCTAATTAAATCATTCAAAAACGCACTATCCGATAAATCATAGTATCCGCCGCCCGTTGAAACCAATTCTCCTCGGGGGTTTAATTGAAGTGTGAAAAAAGGCAATCGAACATTTTCATCTAATTCACCGGGAACGCCTAGCTGAAAAGGTTGCTGTGCAATATCCTGCATCATGCGTAGGCTCTCTTGTTCTAGATTTGCACTGGTAAAATAAAACACCAATCCTAAAATCACACAGAGCATGATTGTAACAATACTCATATTGATAAGGACAAATTTGAAACGAAGCTTTTTAATCATCGCCGCATACCTCCAAATGATACCCCAATCGACGAATGGCTTCAATACGGACATTAGATCCTATGCTCGCAAGCTTTTTTCTCAAAAACCCGATATAAACTTCCACATGATTCTCTACCGCGTTGGAATCATATCCCCAAACTCGCGCTAAAATTACTTCTTTTGATAGATTTTTCTCGCCTGATTGCAACAAAAATCGCATAATATCAAATTCCTTCGCCGAAAGGCGAATGGCATTTTTTCCACAGCACAATGTAGCGGAAGAAAGGTCCAAAGAGGTGTTTCCGAAAACCAATTCATTGATCTGCGACCCTTGCCGTCGAAGCAAAGCATTTACACACGCTAATAATTCGCGAAGATCAAAAGGCTTTGTTAAATAATAATCCGCTCCTGCATTTAAGCCCGTAATCCGATCCTCCAAACCGGATTTAGCTGTCAACATCAAAATAGGTGTTCCTAATCGCTTGGAACGCACGTGCTTAGCCACTTCATATCCATTCAAACCTGGCATCATAACATCCAAAACGAGCAAATCGTAAACGCCAAGCTCTGCATACTGCGCTCCTGTCTCCCCATCGTTGACAATCTCCACGTCAAACCCTTTGCTTTTTAAAAACTCTCCGATAGATGATGCAAGCAATTTTTCATCTTCAATGATCAAAATTTTCAAAATCCACCCTCCTTTCCTCTTCTATCATATCGCTACTAGCTGAATTCAGGCTGAAACTCACTGTATCAGATTATCCCAAAACTTCTTTTGCAATATCAACGGATTGTTTGGCATCCTTCGCATAAAAATCTGCGCCAATGGTTTTGGCATATTCCGGAGTGAGAACCGCCCCGCCTACCATGATCTTACAAGGAAGGTTCGCTTTGTGAAGCGCATCAATGGTTTCTGCCATGCTGGGAAGTGTTGTCGTCATCAAAGCGCTCAGGCCGACTAATTGTACCTGATATTTCCTTGCCGCCTCTACAACCACTTGTGCAGGGACATCGCGCCCAAGATCGATCATCTCATATCCGTAATTTTCTAAAATTACTTTTACAATATTTTTGCCGATGTCGTGAATATCGCCTTTTACAGTAGCAATTACAATTTTCCCTTTACTATTCCCATGGGAACCTTGCGAAACAATTTTTTCTTTCACTACATCAAAGGCAGCCTGTGCCGCACCTGCAGACTGGAGCAATTGCGGAAGAAACAGCTTGCCTTTTTCAAATTCTTCTCCAACCAAGTCCAGTGCCGGAATTAAAACCTGATTGACTAGCTGCTGGGGCGAGCAAGTTTCCAACTGCAAACGCGCAGCCTGTGCCGCCTGTTGACGAAGGCCCTGTAAAATCGAATCGTGAAGATTCGTTTTTTCCGACAAAGTATGCTGTTGAGGCTGACTTCCCGAATATTTTGCAATATAGCGTGTAGCCTGCGGATCTCGATTATACAAAACTTCAAAACTTGCAACAGCCGCCATCATAGCCTGTGAGTTGGGATTGAGAATCGGAAGATCAAGGCCGTGTTCCATTGCCAAAGTCAAAAAGCTTGTATTCACCTGCTCTCTACAAGGAAGACCAAAGGAAATGTTGGATACACCCAAAACGGTCTTTACTCCAAGTTTTTCCTTCACCAGTCGGACTGCTTTTAACGTTTGCTGAACGGCTTTCTGTTGAGCGCTCACCGTCAGCGTAAGGCAATCGATAAAAACATCCTCTTTGCGAATTCCTGCTTCTTCGGCCGCACATACGATTTTCTCTGCCAAAGCCAACCGCTCTTCGGCACCATCTGGGATACCTTCATCGTTTAACGTCAATCCTACCACGGCCGCACCATATTTACGACAAATTGGCAAAATCGCCTTTAACGAAGCTGGTTCCGCATTCACCGAATTAACAATCGCCTTTCCATTGTAAACGCGCAGCCCTGCTTCCAAAACTTTCGGGCGCGTAGAATCTAATTGCAATGGAGTATCTGTTACGGATTGAATCGTTTTGATTGCCTTTACCATCATTTGGACTTCATCAATTCCAGGCAATCCTACATTGACATCTAAAATACGTGCTCCTGCATTTGTTTGTTCAATGGCTTGTTGAGCTATATAGTCCCAATCTTCCGTTCGCAAAGCCTCTTGAAAGCGCTTTTTCCCTGTGGGATTGATTCGCTCGCCAATAACCGTTACCCTTTCAATGGCTACCGTCTCCGTTGGAGTGCATACAATACTCTTTGGGACAAACATCGAATCAACCGGACATTTGTTTCGAAAATATTGAGCCAAAATCCGAATATATTCTGGCGTTGTTCCACAACAACCACCCACGGCCCGAATTCCCAACTCTTCAAAGGCCTTCATTTCACTACAAAATTCATAGGGTGAAATATCATACTTTCCCGTTGAGGGGTCAGGCAAACCAGCATTGGGTTTGATAAACACTGGCCGAGATGTACTTTCGCACAAACGTCTTGCTAAAGGCAAAATCTCGCGTGGACCTAAAGAACAGTTAATACCAATGGCATCTGCGCCCAATCCCTCTGCCACAACAGCAAACGCTTCTACTGAGCATCCTGTAAAAGTACGGCCGCGCTCCTCGAAACTCATAGAAACCAGAACGGGAAGGTTCGTATTTTCTTTTGCTGCAAGAAGCGCCGCCTTTACTTCATACAGGTCTGTCATCGTTTCAATTAAAATGCCCTGTGCTCCCGCCTGCGCTCCTGCCTTCATCTCTTGAGAAAAAATTTCGTACGCTTCTTCAAAGCGAAGCGTTCCTACCGGCTCCAAAAGTTCCCCAATTGGCCCCACATCTAAAAACACTCGACAATCTGTCCCTGCACACGCTTTTCTTGCACACTGAACTGCCGCAGTCACCACTTGTTCCACCGTATATCCGCATCCCGCCAACTTTTTACGATTGGCACCAAATGTGTTTGCACAAATCCAATCTGCTCCGCTTTCAACGTACATACGTCCGATTTCAGAGACAACCGCGGGATTCTCCACACTAAGAACGTCTGGTTGACGCCCTAACTCCAAACCGCGTTTTTGCAGCATTGTTCCCATAGCACCATCTAAAATGGTATAACGCTTCTTTTGAAACACATCAATCACAGACTTTCCCCTCTTTTCTTCTAGTACATGTTTCACGCAACACACAATGCTCACACCCCGCTAATTTCCCTTTCACTCTATGCCGAGAAACGCCACATAAAGCGGTGATACTCTTTCGCGGTATCAAAAGATGTGAATCTGTAACTTGTAGGCCAATTCGCCGCTGTGCGTCCAGGAAGGACACAAGACCATTTTGTACCGAAATCGTGTAATCCCCATATCCCGGAGAGAAGCGACCTGTCAAAAACAAGCCCTGTTCCTCCAATTGCTTTCGAATTCCTTTTTCCAACGATTCGGCCACCGATTGCCACAGAGGCCGCCGCATCCACCACAACCGCCAACGCCATATCGGAGATTTGAAGACTCCGTATAAGGCGATCGATTTCACTTCCTAATGTACACGCTAAAGCCACTACTGAATCACATTTCTTAAGATGTGTCTCAATGTCATGTCCCAAAAGCAAGGGCCTCAATGCCTCGCGTTCTACTTTTCGGTATACTGCCCTTGGGACCGCATTCTCCGTTACAGATTTTATGGCTTGACATACCAAAGCCTTAATCGAATCGTTTTCCTTTCCACGTGCGCCAAGCATTCGGAAAACTTCCGATTCGTCAATTTCAAAATTCAAATCCATATATACTCTCTTACAAAAGATCTTTTATGCCCTCATATACTTTGCGAGCCACCATTGGTCGATTCATTGCATACAAGTGAATACCGTCTGTTCCGCCTTCAATCAGGTCACGTATTTGACGAATCGCATAATCAATACCGGCATCAAACAATCCCTGCTCATCATGATCGTATTTACTAATCATTTTTGTAAATTCTGAAGGAAGACTTGCAGAACTCAATGCTACCGTCCGTTCCACCTGAGTTTTTGAAACAATTGGCATAACCCCTGCCTCTATAGGCACTGAAACTCCCGCTTTTCGAGCCAAATTCAGGAAACGGTAAAAAACGCCATTATCAAAAAAAAGCTGCGTGATAAGATGTGTCACGCCTGCTTCAATTTTGTAGTGAAGATTTTCCACATCCTGCCGAAGAGAATCACTCTCTACATGTCCTTCCGGATAACAAGCTCCTACCACATTAAATCCACTCTCATGCACCACAGATGCTAATTCACTTGCATATCGGTAGTCGGTTTTTCTTGGCAAATTAGGATTAATATCTCCACGCAACGCAAGAACATTTTCGATTCCGTTTTGACGTAACTGCTGCAATGTATCTTGAATTTGTTCCTTTTCGGAATTAACACATGTCAGATGCGCCAAAGACTCAATTCCCAGTTCACGCTTAATATAAGCTGCTATTTGGCAAGTAGAATCATCGGCGACATTCCCGCCTGCTCCATAGGTAACACTGATGAAATCTGGCGACAACGCAGCAAGTTCTTTTAATTTAGGATAAAGCGTATTGAGAGAAGCCACATTTTTTTTGGGCGGAAATACTTCAATGGAAAACACACAGTTCTTCATTGAAAACAACTCATTCAGATACATATCATTTCTCCCCTTTAAAAAGAAAAACCCCCTCGGCCTTAGGCCTTTTGGGGGTTCTGGTGCTGCTGACGGGAATTGAACCCGTATGGTGTTGCCACCGAGGGATTTTAAGTCCCTTGCGTCTGCCGATTT
>NZ_CAUWGY010000022.1:0-36074 GCF_963558415.1 uncultured Ruthenibacterium sp.
TTTATATTTTTTGATGGTACAAACGTATTGACTGCCTTTATAAGCCCAATTGTTCCAATGGAAATGAGATCTTCTGCACTTGCAGTTTTACTTTCAAATTTTCGAGCAATGTAAACAACCAATCGAAGATTATGCACGATCAGTAAATCTCTTGAATCAGGATTTCCCTGCTCCAATCCAGCAAATACGATACGCTCTTCCTCTTTTGTCAAAGGCGGCGGAAGAACTTCTGGTCCGTTAATATAATACAGATAATCTGGTAACCGGATGCCAATCATCCACTTGCTTTGAAGTACTCGCCAAATTTTATATATCTTTTCTCTTAAATTCATTTTTCTTCCTCCTAAAGATTGGCAGATGCGGGATTTACCAAGGCATCGAACGAGCCATTTCCCAAAGGTTCTAATGTAAATACTGCAACAGATGTCTCCATTTCTCGCCACTTTTCACGCACCCAAAGCCTTAATGGTGCTTTGATTGCAGGCAGCAGCTTAACTCCAGTGGCTGTCCTAGTCGGCACCAAACGCAAGCCCAATCCTTCCTTCAAAGTACCCATATTAAAATATTCGGAAAGTGCTTGTTCCAAAGCATCTGTCATTTGTCCTTTTGTTTGAGGAAAGCTGAGCAAAAAAGTATACGCACCCGTGATAGGGTCGCGTATATGATAACCTGTGTCCCACAGGGCTTTTCCAACAATCTCTTTCTGATCAATAATCGTTTGAAAGGGTAGTACTATCTGTTCTTTGGGTTTTCCAAAAAAGAAAAGAAGAGATTGAATAAAGATATAAGTACCTGCAATGCAACCAATCAATAAAAGAGGCGATATATTAAAATAGAGTGTCATATTATACATTTGAATTCCACTGGGTTCCAAATAATACAACACGAGCAAAACGACACCCGAAAGTAGTACGTTCATCGCTATATACCAAAGGAGCGATTTTATTACTACCACTAAACCACCTTGAAAAAACACCACTGCAACAATTATTAGAGCGCTAAAAAGCTTCAAAGCGGTCATTTCCCAGTGAGGCAAGGGTGGCAATATCATCATCATTGAAGACAACCCCGCCAAAATACCACCTGCAAGTAGCGGAAAAGGCCGAACATAATACCCCGTCAAACTTGCACAACATCGCAATAAACACCATCCTATCAATGCATTTGTGAAAAAAAGAATGTCCACATATACTACTCCACGCATCCAACCGCCCCCACTAAAACTAGCCTATCACTCTTAAGTCGCAAAATATGTCATACCCGCAGAACTTGTCCTTGTCTTACATACAAAAGAACCAATGAATCCCATACAAATCGCGCCCCTAAAAACATTTCGAGTGCATAAAATAAGGTTTTGTGCATACAACCTCATGGCCACGCGCAAAAAAATATAATATAAGTAGGGATAATAATTAAATTTTTAAGGATGGCTTTTAGAAATGAAAAAAATATGGGTGCTATTATTTGTGTGTTTTATATTGTTATTTTTTGCGTGTTATCGATTCAATCCTCAAACATCATATTATCCGTTAAAAGCTGTTTCAATTGACAATTCAAGCAACTCTTCTGATTCAACACTCACCTCGGATACTACGGTAAAATCTGTAAAAGTACGATATGAAATTCAGGATGCTCATGTATTAGAAAAATACCAGAAATCAAACACAATCCACCAAGCAATCTATTTTGACCAAGCATATTATGTAGAATATAATCACTCCTTTGAGGACTGTCATAATCTAAAATTTCAGTTTGGTGCTCCATCCTTCGAGGATAATACCTATTCCCTGCAAAAAAACTTCTATCAAATTTATGAACCTGCACAGCCTAACATGGACGATGGCGCATTAAATGAAAACGGCTCTCTCAGTTCAAATTTTTGCGTTATGCTCCTCCCCGTAAAAATAACGAATCAATCTGATAAAGAACAAAATTTTTTCCTAAACCGTTTGTGGCTGATGGGATTTCCAAAAGAACTTGAAAAAGCAGAACGATACCCTGTAGTTCCAAGTTATCAGGATCAAGTAGCCAATCCACACTCCAATAATCCCAATTACATGCGTGTAACCATTAAACCTCAAGAAACTTTTGAAGTCGAAATTGGATATTGGGTAACACATGAAGTCAGACAACCAGGACCACTTTATATTGCATATAACGATGATGTGAACTGTTGGAATATAGCACTCTATGAATAACAAAACGCGGATCGTTGCATACAACGATCCGCGTTTTGCTATTTATTTGTTCCCTCATTTAGCCCAATTTTAAAAAGTTTTTCTACTGTTCCATATAAAAATCTTAATCTTGCTATCGGTCAAATTTTTAACTGGCAGCATAACCGTTGTAACCCATTGATCGCCGTTATCTTCATACTCAAAAAGCCCATTGTATTTTTTGACTGTGCTCGCAATTTGTGACAATCCTAACCCCGAAGAAACATTACTCATCTTCGGGCCGGCTACTTTAAAATTTTTGCATATAAATCTACAAAAATTTTCTGTATTTTCTATCCGAAATTCGATCTTCCGCTTCTCAGGTGGCAATTTCAAAGATGCGTGGATGGCATTGTCCCAAACATTTCCGATGATTGTACAAATATCTATTTCCTCAACTGGAATCGGTGGAATATGCAAATCAAGAGATACCGCAATATCTTCCGCAACAGCTTCTTCTATTTTAGCTCCAAGAATCGCATCCAGGGCTGTGTTGTCACTACATATACTGAATGTTTGATGTTCGACATATGAAGTAAGGTTTTCCAAGTATTGTTTTGCATCGGTGATATCACCGCCTTCCATGATTCCCGCCACCGTTCGCAAATGGTTACGAATGTCATGTTTCCAGCCTCTCATAGCATCATATTTTTCAATAAGGCGATGATATTGTTGTTTTTTCAAAGAATCTAACTTCAATTGTGCCTTTGTAAGCGCAGCTTCATAACTATACTTTGAAATCATATGAAATTGAACAAAACTCGTCACCACAATGAGCAATAGCAGTACTGCCATTATAAAGAAAAACGGATCCTGGAAACCACTACTTTTTGATGCATAGTGAAAAACAGATAAAAATGAAATAAAGCCAAGCGCAGGGACAGCCGTAAATCCCAACCAACCCGTATTTGTATAATAAAACCTCTTTTTAGAAACAATTAAAATTGCCCACGTAATCAAAAAGCGTGTTGCAAAAGCATTACACACAAAAAGCCAACTATGATCTTCATATATGTATTGTTGCAAATTCAAATCTGGAACGAGCCAAAACAGGATACATGAATAAGCATAGTCGATACTCACCATTAAAGCCGCAGTGAAAAACGGCCATGCAATTTTGGGCCATATAGTTCCTTTAAAAGATAGTATCGTGATTAAAATTATTACTAAAACAAAGCAAAAAACACCTTGAATCCCCATCAGAAAATGATTAAACAGTAATAAAATAATCGATAAAGGAATGCACATTAAAAAATACAAATTCTTCGGCATTTTGCATTCCGGGATTTTCTGATAATTTACAAACAAAAACAAAAAGGAATCTATTAGATTAATAATGCAATTTATAATATACCAAGTAAAATCCGACATAGAAAATCCCTTTCTTTGGAATACTATCTTAACCCAATAAGAGCACGCTTCAAATCATGATAATATTTGTTTCCAATACAGATTCGTTCTCCATTTACCAAAATGGCCGAATCCTTTTGAATGGCAACTACTTTGGTTATATTTACAATAAAACTTCTATGACACTGAACAAATGTTTTTTCCGGAAGAATTTTGCGCATTTGGACAAGTGGCAAATTGTACTTTCTGCGTTCGGATAGTGATCGCACAAAGATACCATGAAGTCCAGACTCTACATACAAAATATCATTCGGCAAATAGAAATCCTGCTGGGAAACCCCACGGGAAATGCAAATTTTCAAGTCGTTTGAATGTGTCCCCATGGTGTGTTGTGATATGAAGTCCAGCAAATTAAAAAGTTCCTTTTCTTTTACTGGTTTGAGCAAATAAGCACAAGCATGCGCCCCATAACCATATAAAGAATATTCCGGATGGTTTGTAACAAAAGCAATTTCAATCCGTGAGTTATGTTTTCTTAATTCAGTTGCAAAAGCAAGTCCATCTACACCGGGAATTTCTATATCCAGCAAAGCAACATCGTAACCAGTATAACTCATAATATTATCTTCATGTATTTGTTCAAGCACGTTCAGTCCAACGGGAAAATGCGCTTCTTCCCATCGGTGGATAAGTTTGATAATTGCTTGTCGATCAAGTATATTATCCTCAACCAGTAATATGTTCATAACATGTTCCTCTGCTACATTAAAAAAATCACACACGCCAAAGGCTTTTAGAGAAAAAGGCTCCAACACCGACTGATGAGGAGCCTTTTTTGCAACTAGTGTATCCGTTTTGAATTAGAAAGCGGTTATGGATTCTTTCGTCTAAAAAACTACAAACTATTTCAAAATCACTTTGGTTACTCCACTACCGCCTTCCTGATAATCGCCTAAGGAAAAGCTTTTCACATTTGGATGCCGGCGTAAATGCTCATGAAGGGCACGACGAAGTGTTCCTGTACCGTTTCCATGAATCAGATACAACATTGACTGTCCGCTCATAATTCCATTGTCAATAAATTTATCCGCCTCTGGAATCGCTTCTTCTACTGTTAGACCAATTAAATTAATTTCCATGCTCGCCGTACGTGTAATCTTATCCGAAAAGCCTTTTGAAGAAACACGGCGCGGCTGATATTTGGAAGACGAAACCGTCTTCTGCTTTTGCGGTGCAGCCAACTGGGACAGAGGCACTTTGGTACGAATAATCCCTGCTCGAATTTCAACCAAACCATCCCGATCGGGATTGGACATAACAATTCCCGTTTTATCTAATTCGGGTAAAAACACTTCTTCTCCAATCCGGACACTTTTCAAAGGAGTAAATTTCTTAGGTACCGCATGAACCACATCGGACTTTGAAAACAGCTTTTCTGCTTCTTTACGGGCGATTTCACGAGCTCTAATGGCACGCTGACCAGCGGCCTGTTTCTGATCTTTTTCTAATTTTCGTAACTCGTCTAACAATTGATATGCATCCGACTGTACTTGCTGAGCCATAGCACGGGCTTTTTCCCGGGCAGCCTCTAATTCAGCTTCCCCTTGCGCAATTAACTTTTCACGTTTTTCTTGCGCTTGCTTAAGAGCATTTTCCTCGGCATGTTTTAACTGTTCCATCTCTTCTTGTCCTTGTTTGAGTTGGATTTTCAACGTTTCCAACTGAGAAAGGACCATATCGAACTTTTTATCCTCTACCGAAAGATGCTCTTTTGCCCGATCGATCACTGATTTTGAAAGTCCCAGCTTCTCACTAATTAAAAACGCATTTGACTTGCCTGGAACTCCTACACTCAACTTATAAGTAGGGCGCAATGTCTCCACGTCAAATTCACACGAAGCGTTTTGTACTCCCGCGGTTTCAAGGGCAAAAACCTTCATTTCGGCGTAATGTGTTGTGGCCATAATCTTCGCCTTTTTTCGACGAAGTTCTTCAATAATAGAAACCGCCAACGCCGCACCTTCAGCCGGGTCAGTACCCGCCCCCAACTCATCCATTAAAATCAAACTATCAGAGCTGGCTTCCTCTAAAATTTCAGTAATATTTTTAATATGTCCGGAAAAAGTAGACAAACTCTGTTCAATACTTTGTTCGTCTCCAATATCCACTAAAACATTTTGGAACACGCATACTGCACTTGACTCGTGGGCAGGAATCAAATAGCCGTATTGTGCCATTAAATTCAACAAACCTGCCGTTTTTAATGTAACCGTCTTACCTCCAGTATTAGGACCGGTAATGACCATTGTGTCATATCCATCTCCTAAGGAGATATCAACCGGAACAACCTTTTCCGGATCAATTAACGGATGCCGTGCACGAACCAAAGCAAACACTTGGTCGTCCCGCACCTGCGGGCGCATTGCTTTTTCTTCCAACCCCAATTCTGCTTTAGCGAACAAAACATCTAATTGAAGCATTGATTCGTATGCCAGAGAGAACATTGGCTCCAATTCAGCAACTTGAGCAGAGAAAGCAGCCAAAATCCGTTCTATTTCAGCCTGCTCCTGGTTCCTTAATTGCAATATTTTTGCATTAGCCTCTACCACAGCGGTGGGTTCTACAAAAAGCGTCGATCCACTGGAAGAAACATCGTGAATCACGCCGCCAATTTCACTTCGATATTCAGCTTTTACAGGAACCACAAAACGTCCATTGCGCAAAGAAACAACGGTATCCTGCAGATATTTTCCCATCGTTTGTGATTTGGTGATTCCATCCAATTTATCGCGAATCGAATTCTCTACACGTTGAATATTTTTTCGTATCTCGAACAGCAAATTACTAGCACCGTCAGCAATTTCAGTTGGCGACACAATTGCGTCAGAAATAGATTTTTCCAATTGAGGCTGTGGTGTTATTGAATAAAAATAGTCATCTACGGGCAATTCATCGTGATCTGTCAAACCGTACCATTGAATCAATTCACGAAAATTACGTAAAGTACAGGCCACTTCCAAAAGCTCGGCCATACTAAGAACGCCGCCTTTGCAAGCCCGCTGTACAATCTTTTCAACATTTTCTACCTTTGAAATTCGCGCAGAACCATTTTTTATTAAAAGCGTAGCAATTGCATCTGTCTGCGCAAGCATTTGCCGGACCTGATTAGAATCTTCGCCGGGCTTTTGGTTTTGCAAAATTGTAAGGGCCTGTGGACAAGTAATAAAATGTCCTGCCTTCTCCAAAATTTTGTCAAATTCCAATGACTGTAAGTATTTCTGCATGATTACCTCTTCTTATGAAAGAATCGTATTTAAAAAATCCGCTGTCTTCAAAGGCTTGTCCAAACATGCACTCAAATAATTTGCTACAACCGCACTCAATCTTTCTTCGCTCTGCTCTCCAAGTCTAAACGAAAACAACTTTTCATCAGCGCTAAACACAATATGCCTCATAGCAGCCAGCGCAGATGGATCCAAATTGCATATTTGTTGCCGTTTCTTAGCGCATTCGGCACAGTAAATTTTTGCTGCATGGGTGTCAAAATAAAACGGACCACCTTCATATTTGGCGCAATCCGTACACGCTACCAAGTCGGGCATGAACCCTGCCAGAGAAAGCGCTCTCAACTCAAATATAGATTTCAAAAAGCGAGACGACTTTTTATGCTCGCTCATCAAATAAAAAGTATTGAGTAAAAGCCGCAGCATGCTTTGTGCCTCTTCTCCAACTGGAGAAAGTGTCATTGTGATTTCCGAAAAATACATTGCCAGTGCCATATTTTCCATATCGTCATGGATGCCATAAAAAACGTTTTGCACCTGAGCATCATCAACAATATACATACTTTTTCCTTGAAACAGAGCAAATTCGGAATAGCAGAATAAGCCAGTTCCGCTGAAAAGCTTATTCTTCAAACGCAAGGCACCCTTCGCCATAGCTGAAACGATTCCCTGTTCTGGAGTGAGCAAAACTAAAACTCGATCCGCCTCATTGGTCTTTGTCGAGCGCAGGACCAGTCCTTTGGTGATCGTTTGCATCTGTACTCCCTTCGTCAACGTCTTGTACACCTTTTTTGTAGTGCAGGTAATCTTCTATTTGTCCTGTACTTTCAAACTGCTTCCAAAAGCCATTCTGCTTCTCCATGGTGAAACACCTCCGCTTACAAACACTTATGATTCACCATTTTAACGCAGTTATGTGCGGAAACTTTGTCCAAATAACGTTCATTATTGGCGGAAGCCAAAATTATTTAAAAGCAGTTCGTTATCGCGCCAACCGTCTTTTATTTTTACCCAGCACTGAAGATTCACTTTTGTACCCAAAAATTCCTCGCATTCCAATCTTGCTTCGCTGGCTATTCTTTTCAGCATTGCTCCGCCTTTACCAATGATAATCCCCTTATGACTTTTCTTTTCACATAAATATTAATATCAATATCAATGATGTCTTTTTCGGAACGCTCTTTGAAGCGTTCCACCATTACTGCAGTTCCATGGGGAATTTCATCATAAAGATGCAGCAACATTTTTTCTCTCACTATTTCAGCCACCAATACCTTTTCCGGCATATCTGTATAAGAATCATCCGGGAAATAATGCGGGCTCTCTATTGCATAGCGTTCAATTTTATCTAAAAGAACTTGATCGCCTTTTTTCTCATAGACCGAAAGCGGCAAAATCTCTTCAAACACGCCAAAAGAATCTAAAAATTCTTTACGAATCTCAAAATCCTGCGCTCGTTTCAAAGTATCCATCTTGTTAACCACAGCGTAGGAAGGCATCTTTTTTGCCCGCAATTCTTCAATAAGGGAACGTTCCGACTCTGTCAACTCGCCATACGGTTCAAACAACATAACTGCGACATCCACTTCGGCGACAGAATCCGATGTGGCCTTCGCCATTCTCTCACCCAATTTTGTTCTTGGCTTATGGATTCCCGGCGTGTCCAAAAAAACAAATTGCGTTTTTGCTCGTGTGAGGATTCCCGTAATACGCGTTCTTGTCGTTTGTGGCTTTGAAGTAACAATGGCTACTTTTTCACCCACAAGAAGATTTAACAAAGAAGATTTTCCTACATTAGGGCGACCAACCAATGCTACAAAAAGCGATTTTGTATCTAAGTTTTGCAATTATTTCTCTCCTTTTTTTCGAAATACAAAACACCATGCAACCGGAAATGACACCAAAACTGCAATCAAAGCTACCGGATGTGCAAGAAAAAAAAGCAAAATATTTTTGAATACTTTTACGTTCCAAAAAAGAAAAATCCCCGCAACTACGCAGCCAATACTGAAAATTAACACAGCTCCTGCAGCCATGTCCTTTACTACACCAGCAGTACGATAACGCTCCGGTGCGGGGCGTTCCACTACGCGTTCAATACTGGAATTGACCAATTCCAGCGCCATAACTCCCACAACCATGATTGTCAGCAAAGCATACTGTGTAGCCGAAAAATCATAGAACAAAGAAAACAGATAAACATAAAAGGCGGCGCATAGATGAAAGCGCATGTTTCGTTCTTCGCGAACAGCCGCTCGTATCCCCTGCGCCGCATAGATAAAACTGTCAATAAAACGATGACTCATTCCATTACACCTGATCCGCGCTATAAGAAACAGTTCTTGGCAGTCCAAGTTGAATCAGGGTAGCTTCCTCTTTTTCACGCATTCTTACCGCTTCGAGTCCGCCACATTCGTGATCGTATCCAAGCAAATGGAACATCGAATGAACCGTCAAAAAAGCTACTTCACGCTGAAGCGAGTGCCCATAAAGCTCCGCCTGTTCCATCGCACGCTCCATGGAAATCACAATATCTCCTAGCATGGCCGCTCCCGTTTCCTGGTTAACATCATATTGACCATTCTCGCCCAAAGGAAAGCTTAAAACATCCGTTGCCTGGGGTTTATTTCGATACTGTTCATTGAGTTGCGCAATTTTTTCATTGTCAACAAAAGTCACACTGATCTCGGCGGAGCCTTCAAAATGCTCATACTCCAAAACCGCATGACAAGCCCGACGAATCAGGATACGAAGTCCCGACGGGACTTTTACTTTGTTTTGATCATTGGTAATGTACACTTTGTGAGACATGTTCCGCTCTTCCTTTCTTATAAATGTTTATTGCGCACCATACGTGCTTTGTCGTACGCTTTAATGATTTCCTGCACCAATCGATGCCGCACTACATCCTTTTCCGAAAAATGAATCATTGCAATACCTTGTACTTGTTTCAGAACAGACAACGCATCTACAAGACCTGAACGAGATTTATCAGGCAAATCAATCTGCGTTACATCTCCTGTCACAACTACTTTTGATCCCGATCCCATTCGGGTCAAAAACATCTTCATTTGCTCTGGGCTTGTATTCTGCGCCTCATCCAAGATAATAAAGGCATCGTCCAACGTACGGCCTCGCATATATGCTAAAGGAGCAACTTCAATCAACTGCTTTTCCAATAGCCCTTGGTACTTTTCAGCTCCCAGCATATCAAACAAAGCATCGTACAGCGGTCTTAAATATGGATCAACTTTGTTTTGCAAATCCCCTGGCAAAAAGCCGAGTTTTTCCCCGGCTTCGACCGCAGGACGTGTCAAAATAATTCGACTTACCTCGTGTGCCTTAAATGCCTTTACCGCCATCGCAACCGCTAAATACGTTTTTCCCGTTCCGGCTGGTCCCACTCCAAACGTAATCGCGTTTTTGCTGATTGCCTGTATATATGTTTTTTGTCCGAGCGTCTTAGGGCGAATAGGCTTTCCCTTTGCTGTAATCGCAATGAAATCTCCCGTAAGTTCCTTAATCTTTTCCTCATCACCCGAACCTGCAAGAGAAATACAATACCGCACTGTTTGCTCTTCCAACGGAGTTCCACCTTCACGCAATGTAAGCATAGAATCCACCGCTTTTATTGCCTTTTCGACTCCTTCTTCATCGCCTGAAAACTTAATTTGTGTACCTCGACAAACCGCAGTCACATGGAAAGATTGTTCCAAAAGCTTAATATTTTCATCGCAATTACCGAAGATTGCAAGTGCCGTATCCATACAATCTACTTCCAGCAGCCGTTCTGCCATTCAAACACCCCTGCCATTTTGTCAACTTTGATATTATTATAGCATAATTATCAAAATTTTAAATAGTATTTTGTGCACAACATCTACAAATTTTCATCCTCATTTTCTGCATTTCCGGCAAACCCTGTGAATGGAACCACCTTAGCAATATCTGCTTCCAACGTGAGATGCATACGAAGCGTTACCGAATTTTCCGATTGCTCAACAACAGAAGAACGCTCAATAATTTTAAAATCATCAAACTGACTTGCTACCGCATTATAAATTTTTTGTTCGGCAATACTTTGGGCTAGTTGCGGTGATATTGTTGTCTGTATCTCCTGCGCCTCACGATAAATCGTAGTTTTAATCGTTGCCGGAAAATGGAATCCCCAAAACGAAAGAGAGGAAAGAGCTGTTTGCTGAAATTGGCTATCTTTTTCCAAGTCATTTTTAGGCCAAGTAATACAATGCCCATCAAATAAAATTTCCGTCTCCCGTTCAATCACTCCTCCTGGCATCTGTGCTGAAACTGTAAGAGGCTGTGTAAATTGATAGTCCTTTTCAACCCTCGCATAAATTTTTGCATCTGCTTTTCCATAAAGCAAGGCCCCGGTTTTTCCTACGGTACAACCACTAACCAAAATTTCTCCTTGGGCTACGGACTGGCCTATTTGCTTTTGAGCAAATCCTCCGTCAATTTCTTGTCTCAAAATAATTCCATCGCAGGCTGCGACAATTTCTGTAAGCGACGTATCCTGCATCTCCGGCTGCTGCGTTCGATCTACTTTTTCTACTACCAGACGGCCGTGGACAAAGTTTAAACGAATCCAACTCCATTCATCATTGGATACAAAAATTTGGTCTGCAACGGATTCAAAATAGTCTTCATCGGCTGCAGCTCCTTCGTATATACCGTAACTGGCCAGTTCTTCTCGAAGTGCAATCTGCTCTGCTGTACTGCAATCCACAAATGTAATGCTCCAAATCAACCTTTGTCCCCACGCAAATACAAAAGCGGCCAATAACAATCCCAGCAAAACACCACAATGCCCTTTATACCTCATCAAAAAAAAGCTAAGGCCGCGGCGTCCAATCACACGAACTCTACATTTATTACGCTTTGCTAATTTTCGTATCAAAGTATACTTGCGCAAAGGCGCCAAGACGGTGAATCCTGTATGAGTAGGGCATATATTTTCAATACATATCCCTGATTCCATACATTGATTTAAAAGTTTTTCACCCAATCCACCTATGATTTCAATTTCAATCGTACCTGAATAAAGGAGCCTCTTTTTCATAAATTTCGATCCTCCTTATCAGAAAAGCGAAGCGAAAGTAAAATTCCGCTCACCGTGATCAACTTTTTTTGAAACGTATGAACACGGATATCCTCCCCTTCAATGGTTACAAAACACGTTCCCATATCCAGTTCCAAATGATTCAGGTCATACCTCACAATCCGCCTGCAATTCTCAACTTCAAAAAAGCCATTGCAATTGATATGAAGAATTGGTTGGCCGTAGAGCGCGTCCTGTGCCGGGTGAGTCCCAATACCAAAAGCGCGTTTGATTGAAAATCCCTCTTGCTTTCTACTTCGCCTTTTCATACGAAGCCTCCCCTGCTATTTTTTCATTACCCGTCATATATCTATATCAAGTGGGAGGGAAGATTTATGAATAAGAATGAAGAAAGTTGGCATCCCATGCACTTTTTGGTAGCAAGCATCGTTTTGGCATCGATTTTTCTACTTCTACTAAAACCTGAGTGCGCACTTGAAGGAGCTTCGCGCGGTCTTTCTTTGTGCTGCAAAGTAATCATTCCAAGCTTATTTCCCTTTCTAGTGCTTTCGCGGCTGTTTCTAGAAGGGCCCTTTTCAAGCGTTGTGGGAATTCTTCTGCTGCCTTATACTAGGCGACTTGGAATATCAAGTAAAAAAGCAACCGGCGCTCTAGTTTGTGGATTATTGGGTGGATTTGCTGCCGGTGCGAGTGCCGTTGAGCAACTTCATTCCTCTGGTGAACTTTCCAATCGTGAAGCGAAGCAATTGCTCATATGTTGCATTGGTTCAAGCCCCGCATTTGTTGTTGGAAGCGTAGGAACTGCTATGTTGGGATCTCCTTGCATAGGCTGGATGCTTTTTGCCTGTCAGCTTATTTCTTCCTTTATATGTGGCCTTTTATTTCATTCGAAAGCTTCTGAAATAGACTCTTCCTTATGCACAATCAAAAAAGAAGGCAAAGGAATCGCTCTAGCCATAGAAAAATCCGTAACCGCTACCAGCATACTATGTGGATATATCATTTTATTTTCGTTTTTTTCTGAACTTCTTGCACCTGCATCAATGCAAACTCTGCCACGTTTCCTTTTGACCCTCCCTTTAGAAGTGACCAACGCTTGCTATGCCGCAGCCGAAAGTTCTAGCGCACGAGTTTTACTATGTAATCTCGCATTAAGTGTGATGGGAATCTCCGTTTTTTTACAAGTACGCACTTTAGTCGGAGAAAAAATTTCTCTTCGTCCATTGGCACTTTCAAGAATAGCGCACGCTCTTTTTTCTTTCTTAATTTTAAAACTTCTTCTGTGGGCATTCCCTATAACAATTTCCACCGCGGCTTCTTTCGAGCCAACTCTGTTTGATTTCCGAATGCCCTGTGACGTTATCTGTGTCGTTTTCCTGCTTTGCGTGCTAAGCACTTGTCGCCAAAAACAAAATTCGCATTTACCTTCTCGTCTGAATGGAGTATAATAAAGCCATCTTTTTAGTAAGGAAATTCGAAACATGCCACTTTTTTTAAAAAATCGACCACTCTTTGGTGGTTCCATCTCCCCTTCCTGCGAATACTGTGCATACAGTAAAGTTTCACAGCAACCGGGAATGTTTTATTGTCACAAAAAAGGAATTGTCGAAAATGTATCCCATTGCCGTTCCTTTTCCTATGACCCTCTGCGGCGAGTGCCCAAACGGCGGCCACCTATGCCCGTTTTCACGGAAGAAGATTTCAAGCTGTAAAAACAAAAAGACCCGGCAAAAGCCGGGTCTTTGGAGCTACTGATCCGATTCGAACGGACGACCTGCTCATTACGAGTGAGCTGCTCTACCTGCTGAGCCACAGTAGCACGTGCGTCTTTATCTATTATAGAGATTTTTTCTGATTCGTCAAGAGTTTTTTAAGAACATCTAGACGTTTTAAAGTTTTTCGGGTACAATAAATCCATTGTCACAAAAGAAAGGATTTGAGGTGAATTCTTTTGATAACTGAGAGCATTGCGATTTTGGCAATTATGTTATGTTTGATCGTTGTGTTTATTCGTGCCCGTCAATCTGACTATGCTCTAGGAGTCACTCCGTTACTATTAGTCCCCTTTATTCATCTATTTGCCGTTGCTATTTTTTATTTTGGACGAATCCCGTTCTTCGGGTTTGCTCCCCAAGTGGCCATCTCATTTGCTGATATTGCTGCCGCTGCTGTCTCTGGGGCATTAATCTTTTTCTTTGCTCAAAACGTTAAAAAAAGCCGGAATCGAAAGCTTTACATTGCACTAATGTGCGGATATAACATTGTACTTTCTTGCACTTACGTCTACCGTATTTTGTCACCATTTCTTGCTCAATAAAAAAACGCAGGCACATTGCCTGCGTTTTTTATTTTTGCCCTTGACAAGAAAGCATTTTTGAAATAATATATGAACAGATGTTCATATGAAGGAAGGTGTTCTTATGTTTGAAACTTCATCCTCTTCTGACATTGAGCGCTGTGGATTTCTTTTTGTCCATGAAGACACCGTACAAAAAGTAATGTCTGCGATGCCTAAGGATGAAACATTATATGATCTTGCAGAATTGTTTAAGGTTTTTGGGGATTCGACAAGAATTCGAATTTTGTACGCCTTATTTGTGTATGCGACATTGCACAACTTCTCGGCCTTAGCCAGACGGCTATTTCTCATCAACTTCGTGTTTTAAAAAACTCGAAACTGGTAAAATTTCGCCGAGAGGGAAAAACCGTTTTTTATTCTCTTGCCGATGACCATGTTCGAAGCATCATTGGGCAAGGAATGGAACATATTGAAGAATAAATCATGGAGGGATTTTTGTGAAAAAGACATTTAAAATGATTGATCTCGATTGTGCTAACTGTGCTCAAAAGATGGAAGATGCCATCAAAAAATTGGATGGTGTAAAAGATGCAAACGTTAGTTTTTTGATGCAAAAATTGACGATTGATGCCGACGAGGAACGGTTTGACGCAATTATGAAAAATGTGGTCAAAGCCTGTAAACGTGTAGAACCCGACTGCGAAATAAAATTATAAAAATCACGCCGGGCTTTTGTAAAGCACCGGCGTTACTATTGGGAACACCAAAGGAGATGGCTGTATGACAAAAAAGCAAAAAAAGTTGCTGATACGTATTATTATCAGCGGTATTCTGTTTATTACTGCTTGGATGCTTCCCCTTTCCGGTCCTATGCAACTGATCGCTTTTTTAATTCCGTATATCGTTATTGGTTGGGATATTGTATGGAAAGCTCTAAGAAATATTCTACATGGGCAAATTTTTGATGAAAATTTTTTGATGGTAATTGCGACAATCGGAGCCTTTGTCCTTGGGATTATTAAAACTCACGATTATGCCGAGGCCGTAGGCGTTATGCTTTTTTATCAAGTGGGAGAACTTTTTCAAAGTTATGCTGTTTCAAAGTCCCGGCAGTCAATTGCGCAGTTAATGGATATTCGACCAGATTATGCCAGCATTGAACAAGATGGTACTCTCATTCAAGTTGATCCGAGTGAAGTGCATCCTGGCGATATTATTATTGTACAGCCGGGAGAAAAAATCCCATTGGATGGCATTGTTTCAGATGGCTTTTCTACCATTGACACATCTGCTTTGACAGGAGAATCCATTCCACGGGATGCCCAGGCAGGCAATGAAGTGATTAGCGGATGTGTCAATTTGACTGGTGTGCTCCGTATCAAAGTAACGAAAGCGTTTGGAGAATCCACCGTATCCAAAATTTTGGATTTGGTGGAAAATGCTAGCAGTAAAAAAGCAAAGGCGGAACACTTCATTACCAAATTTGCGCGCTGGTATACCCCTTGTGTTGTTATCGCTGCTGTACTTTTGGCTACGCTGCCACCGTTGTTCTTCGAGGCAATGTGGACCGAGTGGGTCGAACGCGCATTGATTTTTTTGGTAATCTCTTGCCCATGTGCACTTGTAATTTCTATTCCTCTTAGCTTTTTTGGTGGAATCGGTGGAGCATCTCGATGCGGCATTTTGGTCAAAGGCGGCAACTATCTAGAAGCCCTAGCCAAAACCGATGTCGTTGTGTTTGACAAAACGGGAACTCTCACGAAAGGGACTTTCCAGGTAACTGCTATCCACCCCGAACAAGGAATTACATCGGAGCAACTTCTTGAAACGGCAGCTCTTGCAGAAATTTATTCAAAACATCCGATTTCCCTTTCACTACAAAATGCCGCTGGGGAAAAATTAGATGCAAATCGGGTAAAAAATGTACAGGAACTTGCCGGATTAGGTTTGACTGCAACGATAGACGGGCATAATGTTGCGGTCGGTAATTTAAAATTAATGAAACAACTTCAAATTGATGCGGCTCTGCCCTGTCACTTAACCGGAACGTCCGTCTATGTTGCAATTGATCAAGTATATACTGGCCACATTATCATTTCGGATGAAATGAAAGAGGATGCTTCCAAGGCAATTCAACTTTTAAAACAGGCTGGTATCCGAAAAACCGTTATGCTAACTGGTGATAGCCGCCAAGTTGGAGAGGCAGTTTCTCAACAATTGGGTCTAGATGAGGTTTATACGCAATTGCTTCCGTCCGGTAAGGTAGAAAAATTAGAACAACTTTTAAAAGAACAGGCCCCCAACAAAAAGTTAGCTTTTGTCGGAGATGGTGTGAATGACGCCCCCGTTTTGTCGCGTGCGGATATTGGTATCGCAATGGGTGGACTTGGTTCGGATGCAGCCATTGAAGCTGCCGATATCGTATTGATGGATGATGCTCCTTCTAAAATCAGTACCGCCATTCGGATTTCAAAAAAGACCTTGCGTATTGTCCAACAAAATATTATAATCGCACTGGGTATTAAAGGCTTATTTTTACTGCTTGGTGCATTTGGAATGGCCAATATGTGGGAAGCAGTATTTGCGGATGTTGGCGTGGCAGTTATTGCGATCTTAAATGCCGCAAGAGCCTTAAATGTAAAGGAGTTCCAATGAGTACATCTGAGATTCTTAAAATTGAAAATTTATCGTGGAGTATTCCTGATGGAGCAGAGGTGATTCGCGATTTAAGTCTTACTCTCCAGAGTGGAAAACTAATTGCCGTCACTGGTCCTAATGGCGGCGGAAAAACTTCTCTTGCCAAGCTGATTGCTGGTTTGGCGCGTCCAAACAGTGGACGCATCCTTTTAAACGGAGCGGATATCACGAAATTAGATATTACCCGCCGGGCGCGTCTTGGAATTGCCTACGCTTTTCAGCAACCCGTCCGTTTCAAAGGACTTACCGTTCGGGATTTGCTGGAACTTGCCGCGGGCGGACGCCTGACCGAAGGCGAATTATGCGCTTTGCTTGGTAAAGTCGGATTATGTGCCAATGAATATATTGGTCGTGAAATGAACGCCTCTCTTTCGGGAGGAGAAGCAAAGCGAATCGAAATTGCTACAGTCCTGGCTCGTTCTGCACAGCTTTCTATTTTCGATGAGCCGGAAGCCGGTATCGATCTGTGGAGTTTCACTCGATTGGTTGAAACCTTTGAAGAACTTCGTCGGAACCAGCGCGGCACGCTTTTGGTCATTTCTCATCAGGAACGCATTCTTTCTATTGCCGATGAAATCATTGTCTTGGCCGATGGAAAAGTTCGCACTATGGGAGCTCGTGAAAAGGTGTTACCCTCTTTGTTGAACGATGAGCACGCCGCACTCTGCCCGCTTGAGAAAGAAGGTGTTTAACGATGAATGAAATCACAGATAATCTGCTTCATCTTGTTTCTGATTTTGAAGGTTCATTCAAAGGAGCCTATAACATTCGAGAAGATGGTCAATGCGCAGGCCGCCAATCCACCAAAAATATTCGCATCGAATCAAAGAAGGATCTTCCCGGACTTGAAATTCACATTGCGCCCGGTACACAAGGAGAGACTGTTTATATTCCGGCATGTGTGACACACAGTAATATAGACGATCTTGTATACAATGACTTTTTTGTTGGAGAAAATGCGAATGTAACCATCGTAGCTGGTTGTGGTGTCCATTCGGATGGCGAAGAAGAAGCTCGTCATAATGGCATTCACCGGTTTATTCTCTCAAAAAACGCACATGTTCTTTATAAAGAAAAACATATTGGAACAGGTACTGGAACGGGAAATCGCACCATTGATCCCGTCACAGACGTCACATTGGCAGAAGATGCCTATCTTGAAATGGACACTGTACAAATTTCGGGTGTGGATTATTCTACACGGAAAACAACCGGAACGCTCGGCCCACGAGCTAAAATGGTCGTACGTGAACGCATTATGACTACTGGATCCGAAACGGCCACAACTGACTTTGAAGTAACTCTTCAAGGTGCTGATTCGGGAGTAGATTTAATTTCTCGGTCAGTTGCCAGAGGTAAGTCTCATCAGGAATTTCGCTCTCAGATCCATGGAAAGACTCGCTGTACGGGGCATTCAGAATGCGACGCTATTCTTGCCGAAGAAGGCACTGTAGTGGCTACTCCCTCATTGGACGCATCACATGTGGACGCTGCTCTAATTCACGAAGCCGCCATTGGAAAAATTGCCGGCGAACAAATTTTGAAGCTGTGCACTTTGGGCCTTACAGAAGAACAGGCAGAAGAAAAAATTATTGAGGGCTTTTTGAAATAAAAAGGAGGAGCCAAAAGGCTCCTCCTTTTTATTTGTTTAGAGCGGCACTCCATTCTGCTTCTTTAAAGCCAATCAGGATGCAATCCTTTTCAATCAATATCGGGCGTTTTACTAACATCCCATATTCTGAGAGCAAAGCGATTTTTTCTTCATCATCCATCGTGGGAAGCTTTTCTTTTAGCCCCATCCCTTTATAGAGCAATCCGGATGTATTAAAAAAACGCTTTAATGGAATACCACTTTTTGAGTACCACTCTTTTAATTCTTCCTGTAAGGGATTTTCTTCTTTGATATCTCTTAATTGATAAGAAAAGCCCTTTTCATCCAACCACTTTTTCGCCCTTTGACAAGTTGTACATTTAGGATACCAAATCAACAACATTTTACTCTCTCCTTGTCCTATACATGTGTTCCGAACCATAGCAGTGCGAAAATAATCGGTTGATGCACCATATAGATCAGTAAACTGTGCTGTCCAATTTTTTCGAGAAATGAAATTTTAGGCAAGCGGAGCAATTGTTTTTCCCATCGTGGCCTTAATCCACGCCACAAAAACATCCCTGTTCCAAATAAGAACATCCATGGAATAACCGGGAAATAATCAGAGGACCAAAAACCTTCCTTTGGAAAGCCTATAACAAATCCCCAGGAAAACTGATATAAAAAGTCCGGCAAATACCACAATGGGATATCTCCAATTCCCACAAAGCCACGTGGAATACCTTTTAAAAACAGAAACAGCAAAAAACAAACCGCAGCCGAAAGAAAAGAAGGCATTCTTTTGATTAATGCAGTCAAGCAGACAGTTACAAGCATGGAGATTCCCAGTAAATGAAGCACGCCAAATTGGATGATTTGTTGAGGGATAACACACGCCGTAACAACGGTCAACACCATTGCACACGCAAAAACAAGCCCTCCATGCTTTGCAAGATTTCGGCTATATTCACAGACTGCACCCGCCAACAAAATGAAGGTCCAACAGATTGCCTGCTCCCACAGATAAGCGGAATGCGTTTCAAACCAAGGAGCGGAGCCATCAAACAAATAAACCCAATCATATATTCCATGATAGGCAACCATATTGATGATAGCCAAACCTCTGAGCATATCGAAAAATGCAATTCGCGTCTTTGTTCGCTCTGTCACAGATGTTCTGTCACCTCAACCGCTCCGTAGTTCCTCACATTTAACACATAACAGGAGTGTTCTCCGAAACATTTTTCCATGGCGTCACAATATGCCTTTAATAAATCTTTCGGTACAAAAGCCTGAATTGTGCCCGCAAATCCACCGCCCTGTAAACGCCATGCGCCATGTTCCTTCAAAACATGTTGCGAAACTGCCAATCCGATTGAAACACCCTGTTGCTGTGGATGCCGAATACTATATGCATTTTGATTATATTCGAAAGAAGAATGGCCACCCATAAGAATCAACTTTCGGAAATCATCGAATCGATCTTCTGCGGCTGCACTGCATAGCGCACGTGCTCGATGACACTCTGCAAAAAAGTGTGCTGCACGCAATACCGCACGGTCTCCAAGTTTTGTGCGAAGTTCTGCGATTTGTTTCCAAAAATCATCCTCGTCTACTTCGCGCAAAACCTTTTTTCCGAAAAACTCTGCAACAGATTCCATTTCTCTTCGAATTGCAGCATAATCATCTGTCAAATCCGCATGGCTTCCCTTCGTATCTGTAATGCACAAAAAATAGCCATGTTTCTCTAAATCGAAATGGACTTCTTCTACAAGCGGCGCATCAGGATTTTTGAAATCAATCATAATAGCGCTGCCAACGCTACAAGCAGTCTGATCCATTAGACCACTCGGTTTGCCAAAGAAAACATTTTCAGCGTACTGACTAAGCTGCGCAATCTTCACTGCTGAAAAAGCATTTTGATTGTACTCACCATTCAAAATAGCTCCCACAACTACTTCAAATGCTGCGGAACTGGACAAGCCCGATCCACGAAGCACATCGGATGTTGTATAGGCATCAAAACCGCCAATTTTACCACCTTCGCGTTGAATACCCGCAGCCATTCCCCGAATTAACGAAGCGGATTTGCCTTTTTCTTTTTCTACCACACTCAGATCAGCTAAAGAAACCACATCTGTTCCCGCAAAGCCTTTGGAATGGACACGAATGACATTTTCATCATTTTTTGCAACAACGGCAATAATATCCAAGTTAACTGCTGCAGCCATAACCACACCATTGTTGTGATCTGTATGGTTTCCGCCAATTTCTGTACGCCCTGGAGCCGAATACAAATGAACCTCCCGGTCTTTGCCAAACAGTCGCTCAAAATCTTCTAAAGCTTCACAATAACGTTCTTTTTGTTTTGTGATAACTACGTCTTCTTTAGAATAAAGTTTGCCGAACGTAGCATCGTAAGCTCCCTTGCGGATTTGATCAAGTAATTTCTGTACTGAGGGCACGGCTATTCCTCCTTTAATTGGATTAAATCTACTTTCATTATAACAGCGCCTTTCGTGAAGTAAACACTAAAATATTCTGAAAAAATGGACTTTTGTTGATTATTTTGCTATAATAACTATACTTAAAATATTTTGCAAGGTATATTTTTTCTTTTCAAAAAGGATTCCCAAAAGATTTGTTTTCTGTATCCTGTTCCGGAGGTTTTCCCATGTCCAACACATACAAACAATCTTTCAAGCAAAATTATACAGACAACGTTGAATTGTCTATCTTTAACTGTGGTCTTCAAAGCTGTGAACAGGGTTATACTTGGGGTCCGGGCATTCGTGACCACTATCTCATTCATTACGTCGCAAATGGAAAAGGTACTTATACTGTAAACAATACCGTTTACGAACTTCATGCCGGCGATATTTTCTTGGCGAAACCGAGTCAATTAATCACTTATTCTGCAGATCAGGAAGATCCATGGGAATATTACTGGGTTGGATTCAATGGTGCTTGTGCCAATAAGTTGGTTGCACAATTACCGTTTCGGGATGCACATCCCATTCACCACTGCAAAAATCCTGATCAGGTCCGAAAGGCCTTGTTTGATATTTTTCTCTCACGCGGTCCTGAGCCACGCAACGAAGCTTTAATGGTCGGTTATCTTTATCTTTTCATTGCTGAATTGATGCAAGAAGCCCAGGAGCTTGAACCACATGCAGGAAATTCCAGCTCTCAATATGTATTAAATGCGATTAAATATATTCAATTCAATTACTCTCATGATATCAGTATTGATGATATTTCAAAGGCCGTAGGGGTTAGTCGCAGCCATCTTTATCGTGTCTTTATGAGCAATGTTGGCCAATCCCCTATTGACTATCTGACCAGCTATCGTATTAATGAAGCTTGTGTACTTTTGAAAGAAACTAGCCTTTCAATTGCAGAAATTGCTGTTTCCGTGGGATTCTTTGATCAATTCTATTTTTCCCGCGTCTTTAAAAAGAATAAAGGAGTTCCCCCCAGTAGATATCTTGGATCTCTCAATAAGGATAAGGCGGCTGATTAAGGCCGCTTTTCCTTTCATCATCTATCCTAGGAGGCCGTTCATGCCATTGAAAAAAAATCAAGTGATTCCTTTACAGATTACCTCTCTCTCCAACGATGGAAATGGTGTTGGACATTTCGACGGAATGGCAATTTTTGTTCCCTATACTGCAGTGGGCGATAAGGCTGCTATTCGCATCGTAAAGGTATGCAAAAATTATGCTTTTGGTATTTTAGAAAATTTGGAAAATCCCGGGCCCGGACGCCAAATTCCTGAGTGTCCTCTATTTACCAAATGTGGCGGTTGTCAATTTCAACATTTAAGCTACGAAACAGAGTTAATAGCCAAGGAACAATTTGTTCGGGATGCTATGCAGCGCCTTGGAGGAATCTCACATTCTGTGTTACCGATTCTCCCTTCCCCACTCGCTTTGCGTTACCGCAATAAGGTTCAGTATCCATTGTGTCAAAATGAAAAGGGTGAGATAACTTTTGGCTTTTTTGCAGGCAGAAGCCACCGAGTAATTCCCTGCTCTGACTGTCTTTTGCAACCGCAACTTCTGAATCGCATTGCAAAAACAATTTGTACTTTACTTACCAAATTTCATATCTCCATTTATAACGAAGAGACGCATACAGGATTGGTTCGGCATTTGTATTTAAGGCATGCTATCTCTACAAATGAAGTATTGGTGTGTCTTGTATGCAATGGTAATACGATTCCATATGCGGACCAATTTTGTCTTGAGTTAAAAGATTGCCATCCTGAAATTGGTTCAATTGTAATCAATGTGAATACTAAACAAACCAATGTAATTACCGGTGAACAATGCATTACTTTACTCGGGAACGGACTTTTATCGGATGAAATGGCGGGTGTTCCAGTAGAACTTGGCCCTCTATCTTTTTACCAAGTAAACACTTTAGGTGCTAACCAGCTCTATGACGTAGTACAAAAATTTGCTGCCCCTACCAAAAGGCATCTCATTCTCGATCTTTACTGTGGTGCCGGTACAATTGGTCTTTCCATGGCTTCCCATTGTGAAAAACTTATAGGTGTTGAAATCGTTCCGCAAGCTGTGGAATCCGCCCAAAAAAACGCAGCCAGAATGCATGTGGAGCATGCCACATTCTTTTGTGCCGATGCCGGTCAGGCTTCTCAGCAACTTGCGCAACAGAATTTGAAACCCGATACTATTATTTTGGATCCGCCTCGCAAGGGATGCGATCAGGCCACATTAGAGGCTGTTTTTCAGATGGACCCTGAACGTTTGGTAATGGTAAGCTGCAATGCATCCACTGCTGCACGAGATGTGAAGTGGCTTGTCGAAAAAGGCTATTTCGTACACGCAATTCAACCAGTAGATATGTTTCCGCGCACCAAACATGTTGAAACGGTTGTCTTGCTTTCCAAGGGTGAGATCGACTCGAAAAAGGTTCGGGTTGAGTTCTCTTTGGAAGATATGGATATGTCTGATTTTCAAGATAAGGCAACCTACACGCAGATTAAAGACTATGTGTTGGAGCATAGCGGACTAAAGGTATCTAACCTGTATATCTCTCAAATCAAAAGAAAGTGCGGGTTGGAGGTCGGAAAGAACTACAATCTGCCGAAAGCGGAGGATTCCAGACAGCCCCAGTGTCCGTCCGAGAAAGAGAACGCAATCCGAGAAGCAATGAAATATTTTGGGATGATTTAATCCCGTATTTTGGAGGTTCTTATGGATAAGGTGATTTCTTGTGAGTTCAATATGGACACCGCTTGTGTCGAGCTGAAATATGCAGACGGCAGTATGATTTCTATAGACTGCACCGCCGTGGAGAACGAGGTTGCAGACAATATGTATCAGCGGTCAGAACTGGACTGGCTGATTTACAACGATCCGGCAGCCTATGCGGATTTGATCCTCAACGGCGATACGGAAACCTACTTGAAAACTGTAACAGAATATAAACCTTTGGATTGATTGCCAAAGATAAAGCAAGCCGCCTGTGCGGGCATGAGAAATGCTCGTACAGGCGTTTTTTTGTAGTGGATGTTGGCATAGAATTAGATTTCTAATCACTTGACCGAATCGGTTATCGGTGCTATACTGTGAATAACCGAATCGGTCACTTGAAAGGAGAAATTAAATGGACAAATTTTTTGCACTAAGCGAGGAAAAGCAAATTACCATCATCAATGCGGCACTCCAGTGCTTTGGTAAGTTTGGATATGATAAGGCTTCTGTCAACGATATTGCTGTAACGGCGCATATTTCAAAGGCATCCGTATTTCAGTACTTTGGCAGCAAAAAACAACTGTATACCTACCTGTTGGAATATTGTATGAAAATCATTATGCCTTCGTTTGACCAAACGATACTTGATTCAGAAACCGATCTGTTTAACCGCATTCTGGTTTCCAGCAAGATGAAAATGGCTGCAATGAAAACACACCCGTTTATTACTCAATTTATGGCAAGTGTTTGGGAAGAGGCTTCTCCTGAAGTCAATGACCTACTTGCTTCATTAAAGATGGAAGCAGGGAATTTCAGAAATGAAATGGTTTTACGAGAGGATGATTCCTTAAAGTTCAAAAATCCCGAAGATGCTCAACCTGTTTACAATATGCTTTTAGTGATGGCGGAGGGGTATGCAGCCCGTTATCGTAACGCAGCCGTTTTTGATTTTGAAACAGTTATGAATGAATTTGAAAAAACCATTTCAATTCTAAAAAACAATTTCTATAAGGAGGAATATTTAAAATGAGTGAATACGCTATTGTCTTGAACCAACTGACCAAGCACTATGGGAAACACAGAGGTATCAGCAACCTCAATCTCACAGTTAATCAGGGCGAGTTCTTTGGCTTCATTGGCCCAAACGGTGCGGGTAAGTCCACCACCATCCGCACTCTGATGGGTCTGATCCGTCCCAGCGGTGGCAACGCTTCTATTTTCGGTTTAGACTGCCAGAGTCAGGCAAGTGTCATTGCCAGAGATGTGGGCTACCTCCCCAGCGAGAACAGCTATTATGAAAACATGAAGGTGCGGGAACTACTGCAATACACCGCCGACCTGTACGCCATGAACTGTGAAACGAAAATGTATGAGCTTTCCGAACGGCTCAATTTGGATTTGTCCCGGAAGATTGCAGACCTGTCTCTGGGCAACAAGAAAAAGGTGGGCATCGTGTCTGCCATTATGACTTCCCCTAAGCTGCTGATTATGGATGAACCTACCAGCGGCTTAGACCCGCTGATCCAGCAGGCATTCTATGATATTCTGAAGGAGGAGAACAACCGGGGCACCACAATTTTCTTCTCCTCCCATGTACTCAGCGAGGTACAGAAGCTGTGTGACCGGGTGGCAATCTTAAAAGAGGGTAAGCTCATGAGCATCCAGTCTATCAGAGAGCTACGGGAAAGCGGTTATAAAAAGGTCAGCCTTACCACCAAAACACCGATTTCCAGTGATTTCTGGGAGCTGCCTGGTATTGCGAATTTCTCTGAGACCCCGGACAAGACCTCTGTTTCCTTTATGTATAACGGCAATATCACAGCAATCATTGATAAACTTCACCTGCTGCATTTGGACGATGTGCTTTTGGAAGAGCCCTCTTTGGAGGAAATCTTCATGCACTACTATGAGTAAGGAGGTGTCAGGTATGGTCATTTTGAAATATGAACTGAAACGGCATCGAACCTATATCCTGGGCTGGACCATCGCCTTGGCTGTGTGTATCTTTTTGATGACACCGACTTATTACAGCTTCCTGGATGTTGCCTCCGTGGAACTCTTTGAAACCATGGGCACCACGGACTTTTACAGGAGTGTCGGCGTATCGATGGAATACTTGACTTCCCCGTTGGGCATTTATGGGTTTCTGACCAGCTTTTTCATGATTGCCTCCGGCGTTTTCGGAATGCACTTCGGCATTTCCGTTCACACCAGAGAATGTACGGAAGGAACTTCGGAATACCTGTTTACAAAGCCCTTTCCTCGGAAAACAATCTATTGGGCAAAGGCATTGACTGTATTGATCGGAGTGGTGGTCGTAGGTGCTGCGTATCTGCTGGCTTCTTTTTTGGCCATGGCAATGTTTCGTTCCGGAACTCCATGGGGAGAGTTTTTTCTGATTGCTCTGTCCCTCACCCTTGTTACGCTGTTCTTTGCTGCAATGGGTCTGATGGTGGGAATTTTGTTTCCCCGCAACCGTAGCCCACTGCTGACCGCCGGATTAGTCGTGTTTGTGGAGTATTGCATAACCAGCTTCTCCAACATCATCAGTAACCGGGCTATCAGTTTCCTGTCCCCATACTCCTTCTTTGGAGCTGCAAAAATTTCCGAAACTGGCTTCTATGATATGACCTATCTTGGCTGGGGCGTGCTGCTGGTTACCCTGTTTTTGGTGCTGTCTTACGGTGTCTTTCTGAAAAAAGACATTCAGTTTCGTTCATAAGGGGGTGCAAACATGAAAACATTGATTAAAAATGAGTTCCGCCAAACCAGAAGGCTCTTGTTGATCTGGTTAGGGATCATGCTGCTTCTGTGCGGTTTCTGCTATTTTGAGCTTCTGTCTCTACAGGACAGTCTGAATGAAATGGCAACGATGGTCAGCCAATTTCCGAGATTGATCATGATTATGTTTGGGGTCAAAGGCGATTTAACCACATCCCTTGGCTGGTATGTGTGCATCTATTTCTGGGAAGGATTGCTGGCGTTCCCTTATGCCATGTCTCTGGGGTTGTCCTGTGTGGCGAAGGAAAAGAAGTTCGGAACCTCGGAATACCTGTTCACAAAGCCTGTGGAACGGAAAACCATTGTACTGGCGAAGGTGATCGTTTCGGCGGTAAATCTGCTGGTGTTTGCCCTGTTCAGCGGTTTATGTAATTATTTTACAATCGTTCTTCCTTTGGGCGGTCTGGAACAGCCGGGAGCAGTGCTCACCACAACCATGGGAATGTTCTTTACCCAGTTCCTCTTTTTCGCTCTGGGGCTGCTGTTTGCCAGCCTGTTTATGTCCTATAAGGCTGCGGTGAGGACAGGTACGATTTCCATGCTGGCTGCCTATGCTCTGGCCTTTACAGCCGAATACACAGAAAATCAAATTTTGGATTACCTGACCCCTCTGCGCTACTACGATGTGTATGAGGTGGCACTGCACGGATTCCGACTTTCCTTTATCGTTTTGACATTCGCTGTTGTGGGTGCTTGTATCGTTGCTGCATTGAATCAGTGGAAGCGGCGTGAATTGTAAGCCTATGTTCAAATCTTCAGTATAACTGTCTCAAGTCTACATAAAAAAGCAATTCCTGTTTTCATGGGGGAATTGCTTTTTTACATGAAGATTGTATAATGAAAACAGTAGACAAAGATATATGGAGGAAATCATGATGTTACGACCAAAAGAAGTAGTATGCAAATGGGTAGATGCCTTTAATGGCCACGATGTAGATGCAATCGTGAGCCTGTACCATGATAATGCAACCAACCATCAGGTGACCAATGAGCCTGTGATCGGGATAGACGCAATCAGAGAAATGTTTACAGCAGAATTTGCCACTGCCGATATGACAGCCATTGTAGAGAATATTTTTGAAGATGGACAATGGGCAATTTTGGAGTGGAAAGACCCGCTGGGACTGCGGGGATGCGGCTTCTTCCATGTTGTAAATGGTAAAATTCTGTTCCAGAGAGGATATTGGGATAAACTGTCTTTTTTGAAGCAGCATAATTTGCCTATTGAATATTGATTGAATGCTGCCGGTGAAAAACCGCTGCTACATGGAACCAACCATGCGGCAGCGGCTTTTTTTATTTTCGAGTTTTTTCTTCTTATGGCTGGTAAACTTTACTCGCCTTTATTCATACATCTCAAACGCAAACATGGTTTCTTTTGGCAATCTATCATTTTCGCAATTCAGCAGATACCGGATCACCCGTTTTGCAAAAACATTGGAAATCATGGTATCCCAGTCGGCAAGCCGGACAATCGACCCTGTGCCGTTTTCAAAATCGAATAAAATTTCTCCCCATTCGCCATCGCAGTCTGCCTGATATTCGTAGACTGCGGTGGCAATTTTCTTTTTTCGTTTGGTTTTGGACTTCTGTTTCAGCCGGACTGCATGGATACCGCCGTTTTCTACCAACAGCAGTGTCAGATGTTCCGCTGCTTTCCGGTAGGCTCGTTCCGCACCGCTGGCGGAGCTGCCCTCAAACATGACAGCCAATTCTTCAAAGGTAGGGCGGTTTTTCCATGAACCGACACGCCCACAGGTCATGCAGATGGCAAGCCGTTTTTCCAACAAGGTTTGTTCCCGGTAGTTCAGCTTTTCAAATGCTTTCCGCACCTTTTCAGCCTGTATACCATCCCATAGAATATCGGCATAGTTCCAGCTATAGTCACGGGTCACATCCTCGCCTGTTTCCTCGCCGTCCTCGTCCTGCTCGGTCACAAAGAATGGCTGCTGATTGCGGATACCACGGACAACTTTCAAATATTCCTCTGCCAGCGCAAGATCGCAGTTATATTTTTTTGAAAATTCAGCAATGGCATCTTTTGTGTTGTGGTAAAGCCATGCCATGGTGCGGAGCATCTTATAGCTGGTCAGCGAGGATACCGACCATTGTTCTTCGCCCATGCGAAAACGGAGCATGGCATCCCGTATGAAGGGATAAATGTAGGTAGCATATTCAGCACCCTTTTCAGGGGCATAGTCCGGCAGCTTCTGGAGCATAGCCTCCCGGCAGGAAAGTTTTATATCCAAAAAACGCTCTGGGTCATACTGATCGCCGCTGTCTACGCCAAGAAAGCTTTTGATGCGATTGTTAAGCTGTGGCTCGTAATGGTGCAGGAAAAACGAAAAGTATTTCAAATCCTTTTCCCGGAGAGCAGACAGAATGTAATCATTGATGTTCTCTGCCTTTGGCAGCTCCGGTTCCAGTTGGAAGATGCGCTCTGCCATATATCTTGTAATGCCACTGTCGGGCGTATCGGGAAAGGACTTTGGCTTGTACCCGGTCATGTCCCATGAATATTCTCTCAGCATAAGCGCACCTCCCCTTCGGCTTCCGTGAGGACATATTTTCTCTTAGACAAACTGGAAGTTGTGCGCTTGATTATTTATCTGAAATATATTTTTCTATGCGCTCTTTTTCTTCTATGCTAAGTTCTCTTGCTATAGGAAGAAAGTCTCTCAATTTGTTCCATTTTCCTTGCACGCAAAGTATCGCCGCATAACAGCAATCATCTTCACTCCCCCGCAAACGGCGGACAACAAAAAAGTTTCTCGCTTTATCGCTGTCTTTTGCGGATGCAGTTTGTTCAAAGATTTTTGCAACTTTTTCTAACGTATCAATTTTCTCATAATACGGAAGTGCATATTTTCTAAAGTAATTTGCAATGCGTTCAGCATAAGTCTGCATAGGTTCATCGGAACAATACTTAAACGTGCTCATTGTGTAGTTTGGAATTTGTGTATAGAACATCCATGCACCCGTAGACCACTTAGGGTCATATTCCATTCCTAAAAATAAACTTGTAAGTCTATCTACCTCTTTATATGTAAATGAAAGCGTAAAATTTACAGAATAGAGATTCCCCGGCAAACCACGATCCCTTGTGAAAGTGATAGTAAAAAATTGTTCACATTCTCCAACCTTTCGAGTTAACCATCCGATTTTTTTCTTTTTAAATCCTGTATCAAAAACCAGCTCTGATAGCAAAGTCGTCAATTCTTTTTGTAAACCATTTGGCGTTATTTCCACTTCATTTCACCTCCACAACTTCAAATTTTCTTTTCAGCTTCACTTTGCAAAGCGTCCTGTTCCATTTCCGTTTCATAATCCCCACGGGCATAGGCAACATCACTGATTGCCCGGAGCATCTTATCCTTTGCCAGCTTTTTCATCGCCTTGGCAAGTTCCGCATCCAGTGTGCCACGCTTGATATATCGGTTTATGGTGTTCAGCCGCTTCTCATATATCTGTTTCAGCGGATGATCATCCGCAAGTTCTCTCTGGGTTCTGCCTTTCAGATTGCCGATCTGCCGACAGGTGCGGTGCAGCTTGTCCCCCGGCGCATATCCGCCGCAGTATTTGGTATGCCTTGCATTGGTGGTCAGGAACCATTTGCCGCAGATACGACATTTCTTTGGTGCGTGACCCACGCACAGACCCTCAAACAAGTCCGTACGGAACATCCCCACAAAAGTAAGGAAGTGCATCCGCTTGACCAGCATCGGCACATCATAGCCGGGACGGAGCGCAGAAACATACTGGACAGAGTTATTGGATGCAGCCATCCAGGCATTGCCCTCCGTAACGGAGAACTCCGGTGGAAAACAGGTACCAAACAGCTTTGCAAATCCTTCTGCTGTACGATCTGCTTCATTTCCATCCGTTTTTTCAGCAAAATCAAGCATAGCCTTTTGATACTCACCAAGGGAGTACGCCAGATGCCCGAAAACTGCCGTGTAGCGTTGAAGCATCATGGCATCCGCATACATGGGGACTTCCTCAAAAGGCAATGAATTGGTTGTTGCCTTTATTGCGAACTCTACATATTTTTGTGCGTTCTCCGCAGTAAAGACCGTCTGAATCCGTTCCCGGTGCTTTGGAATGTCCATATAGGAAAACGGAGGGGTAACGCTGAGAATATCAAGCATCGTCAGCGCAGCTTCTCTTACCATAGGAAACAATGCCGAAGCGTCCTGTGCGTCGTTCAGCTTCCCCAGAAGCAGATTGATTTTGTCGCACTGCTCGTTCATCCGGGCAAGTGTATCGGCGGATACATTCAGCGCATCACAGGCAAGTGTGCCGGTGGGCAGCGTTTTCGCTTCGTAGATGACCGTATCCTGCCAGAAATCCAGCGTCATCAATTTCTGATTCATATTCGTCCTCCTGTCCTGTTTTCCTTTTCTCATCATTATATCATCCAAATGTGAAGAAATCTACTGCTGTCCTGTTTTTTGAAACAGGGTTGTCCTCCGATTAGCCTGTTTTTTGCGAAATCTGGCATAACCATAGTAGAAGGAGCGAAGCACCTGCCACCCGGCGGGTGTTTTTCTTTTTCAAAACTATGAAATGGAGGATTTTCAATGACAATCTATGAAACCATCAAGGCGGCTGTCCCAGTCAGACAAGCTGCCGAACACTACGGGCTGCGGGTCAACCGAAACGGTATGGCTTGCTGTCCGTTCCACAATGACAGGCATCCCAGCTTGAAGCTGAACGAGGACTATTTCTATTGCTTCGGCTGCGGAGCCAAAGGAGATGTGATCGACTTTGTGGCAAAGCTGTTTGATCTCAGCAACTTCGAAGCGGCGCAAAGACTGGCGGAGGACTTCGGCATCAGCACCGAGCCGGGACAAGCCGTGGCAGCTCCACACAAGACAAAACGCCCCCATATCCGTCAGTTCCGGGAGGATGAAATGCTCTGCTTCCGGGTGCTGACGGATTATCTGCATCTGCTGGAAGATTGGAAAGTGCGGTATGCACCCAAAACACCGGAGGACAAGCTGGATGACCGGTTTGTGGAAGCCTGTCAGATGCTCGACCACATCGAATATCTGGCGGACATTCTGACCGTAGGCACTTTGGAAGAACGGGTTGCACTGGTGGACGGGCTGATGAAGGAGGGCAAGGTTGCTTTCCTTCAGGACTATGTAGCACGAAAGAAAAAGGAGGAACTGCACCATGAGCAAAGAAGCAGCACAGAACCCGTCCGCTGATATTGCGGTATGGTTTGACGGGAAATCAATCAACGAAGTCATTTTCTGTGAAGAATTTCTCAGGGACTATCCCATGATTACGGTAAACGGAACTTTTTTTACAGTCAATGGCATTGTGAACGATGAAAACAGGCTGAAAAAAGAAATCTATGATCGTATCAAGCCCTATGTGACCAGCAACATTGCAAAAAGGGTCACAAATCTGCTGGATGTAATGCGAATGGAATGCTGTGCCGATGATCTTCTCCTGTATCAAGACCGCATCCATGTGGCAAACGGCACCTATCATTTGGATGGCACATTCAGTACGGAAAAAGATTACTGTCGCAATCGCTTACCAGTTGCCTATGCGCCAGACGCTCCGCAGCCTGTGATATGGCTGCATTTTTTGTCCCAGCTTTTGGAGCCGGAGGACATTTTGACCTTGCAGGAATTTATCGGCTATTGCTTCATTCCCTCAACCAAAGGGCAGAAGATGCTCATGCTCACTGGAAAGGGCGGCGAAGGCAAGAGCCGGATCGGCGTTGTTCTTCGTGCGCTGTTGGGAACCAACATGAAAACCGGAAGCGTGGCAAAGGTGGAGACCAGCAACTTCGCCCGTGCTGATCTGGAACATGAGCTTTTGATGCTGGATGATGATATGAAGCTGGAAGCACTTCCCCAGACCAACAACATCAAGGCAATTATCACCGCAGAGCTGCCTATGGATTTGGAGAGAAAGCGACAGCAAAGCTATCAGGGAGATTTGTATGTGCGGTTCATCGGACTTGGAAACGGTGTTCTGCAAGCCCTCCATGACCGGAGTGTTGGTTTCTTCCGTAGGCAGATCATTCTGACAACCAAGGAGAAAGACCCAAACAGAAAAGACGATCCCTATATTGCAGAAAAGATGGCTGCCGAAGCGGAGGGCATTTTCCTCTGGGCATTGGAGGGACTGCACCGATTGATTGCAAATGATTTTCATTTTACTCTGAGCCAGTCGGCTTTGGACAATCTGAACGATGCCGTTTCGGACGGAAACAACATCATTGACTTTCTGGCTTCCGAGGGATATATCCGCTTCCGTGCGGATTATGAAGCAAGCTCCAAAAATCTGTACGCTGTTTATAAGCAGTGGTGTGATGATAACGCTTTGAACAGCCTTTCTCAAAAGAGCTTCTGTTCCTTCCTGAAACAGAATGAGAGCCGATATAACCTTGAATACACCAACAAGGTCAACATCGGCGGCGGGCGCTTTGCCAGAGGGTTTGTGGGTATCGAGCTTCTGCAAAGACCGTTTCTGTGAAAACAGCAGTAACTCAGAAATACGTGTACCATCCGTACCGGATGGAGCCGAGTGTCAACCGTACACTTGGTACACGTATTTTTTGCTTACTGTCGTTTTACTGCCGTGGAAGCATTCGCAGCACCCTTGTTTTGAGGGATGGAAAATCAAAGGTAATGGAAACAGCAAAATTTTTTACCGCAGGACGAAATTATTTTGCGAAACAGTGCTTCTCTGGACAGTGAACAGTCTTTGTGAAAATATGGCTGTTTTCACTGTTTCAGACCAAAGCAAACAAAACAGTGAAATGGGATAGGGTCGCTTATGGGCAGGACATCACAGGCGGTATTTCTATCGCATTTTATGAAAATCAGATATTACACGGTACAGCGAAGCGGACACGCCAATGGGCGCAGTTGCTTCGCTTTTTCATGAACAAAATTATGGAGGTTTTTCAATATGAGTAATGTACGAAACGAAATCAAGGCACAGATCGTCCGTGCCGGATTCACCATGCAGGAGGTTGTGGACAGACTGGCGGAGGAACACGACTGGTCGGACAGCGTATCCAACCTTTCTGCAAAGCTCCAAAGAGAGAGCATCCGCTACAAAGAGGTCATCGAGCTTGCCGATGTGCTGGGCTATGACATCGTGTGGCAGAAACGGAGGGAGCGATGATGCGGCGTATCTTATCCCCTCGCAGCTCCCGTCCCCATAGGAAGTGCCGCAGTGCTTCCTATGGACTGGCAGTGAATACAATCGGCAAAACTGCGGATTGTTCGCTGCCGCTGTCTGCAAGGGATTGTGGTGCAATTCCGCTGGCAGACAGGCTGGACAAGAGAAAAAGGCCGGGGACATTTTTCGGACTGGACAGCAGAGGTCACCGCAGTGACCGCACCCCCTCTCCGGAGGAGCCCTCGGAGAGCCCACGGCACTTTGCAGCCAGTATGGATGAAAGTGTAATAGTGGGTTATTACACTTTGAAAAAGTGCCTCTCGAAAGCCCCTCGTCCCTCGCAAATCCTCTCGGAAAGGAGCATGACCCATGGCAAGAAATGATGGAATTGACCGCACCGTTGCCCGCCATCAGGACATTGAAACTGCCGATGATCTGGCAAAGGTGCAGGAACACAATGAACGGGAAAAAGACAGTTACAGCAATCAGGACATCGTGCCGGAGCGTTCTTCTCTGAACATTCATTTCAAAGAGCCGACTGCCGGTTACGAAGAAATGTTTACCCAGATGGAACAGGACAAGGTGATCTCTACCAGAGGTCTGAAAGCGGATGCCGTGAAATACGGTGAGCTGGTTTTCGATGTGAACTCCGCTTACTTTTACAATCACGGCGGCTATGAATTTGCCAAACAGTTTTATGCCGATGCTTATAAAGCTGCCGTGGAGGTTGTGGGCGGAGAGCAGTATATTCTCTCCGCCGTCATGCACGCCGATGAGCGCAATCAGGCAATGTCCGAAGCTCTTGGCGAGGATGTGTACCACTACCACCTCCATGTGGTCTATATCCCGGTGGTGGAAAAACAGATTCTCTGGTCGAAGCGGTGCAAGGATGAAGCCCTCCGGGGAACAGTCAAGGAAACGATCATGCAGGTCAGCCGCAGTAAGAAATGGAAATCCAAACCCGTTCTTGACGGGGACGGCAATCCCATGCTGAACACAAAAGGTAAAAAGATTTTGAAGTCATCCTACAGTGTGTTGCAGGATGACTTTTTCAATTTCATGCAAGCTGCCGGATACACCGATGTGGAGCGTGGAGAGCGTGGCAGCACCGAGGAACATCTGACCGTTACCCAGTTTAAGGTGCAAGCGGAAACCCAGCGTTTGGAAGCTGTGACAGCACAGGTGGCACAATCGGAGCAGACATTGGCGGATACCCAATTCGCTGTGGAGAAACAAGAAAAGAAACTGAAAGCTCTGCAAAAGGAAACCAAGACAGCAAAGACGGTAGCAATGACCGTGCAGGATATTGAAGCGATGGGTAAGAAAAATTCCTTTACCGGAAATGTCACCCTCACAGCAGACCAGTGCGATACCCTGAAACGGTACGCAACAAACGGAATTATCTTCAATGCTGAGAATGATCGCCTGAAAGAAAAATTGGCTTCCGCTGTAAAATCCGCTTCCATCTGGAAACAGCGGCATGATGAACTGGACGAAAAATATCAAGCACTGAAAGAAAAAGCCCAGCCCTATCTGGATGCGTTGGAAATCGCAGCAGAACGGGTCAGGGCTTTTCTTTCTGCCATCCTCGCCAGAGGAAAGGAAACTCGTGAACACACAATCCCTGCCCACAAGCACGGACGGGATATGGAACTTTAATTTATGGAGGATTTGCCTATTGACTAAATATTATGAGGAAACAAAATATAATGCGGCATTTGACCGCTGTGTGGATGTAATGACCCGGTTGATTCAAAAGTATGGTCATCAGGTCTTGGAAAATAAAGAAGCGGATGCTCTGAAAGAAACGGAGTGTTCCGACGATGATAAACAAGCGCAGCCTTTGAATAAACAAGCTGCGTAAAAATTTGCAATTTACACGTTGCGTACTTAGAGTAGCTATGCTATAATAAGTACGCAACGTGTATTTTTGTTTTATGGAGAAAATCAAATGGATAGTAAAAACAGAATTATAAAGTTGCGGGAAAGCACAGGCATGAACCGGAAGGACTTCTGCAAATGTGTCCATATCCCATATCGCACCATGACGGAGTGGGAACTGGATAATCGCCATGCACCGGACTATGTCCTTTGGCTTTTGGAGTATTATGTCCGCAACGAAGGATTGATGGTAAAGGAAATGGATGAGGGAGGTGGCGATTCTGAAAAAGAAGCAAATTAAATGTTATCTATATACAAGAGTGTCCACCGCCATACAGGTTGATGGGTACAGCTTGGATGCCCAGCGAGATAAGCTGCGGAAATATGCGGCATACGAGGATATGGTTATTGCCGGAGAGTATTCTGACGAGGGATTTTCCGGAAAGAATATCCAAGGGCGGCAGGATTTCCAACGGATGCTGAATGACATCCAGGACTGTAAGGACGGCGTATCTTATGTG